>JAEUKL010000155.1 GCA_016793005.1 Rhodospirillaceae bacterium
CCAGGCAGATTTTCTCGAACAGGCGGCGGTCATCACCCACCGGGAATCCCCACTCGGTATCGTGGTAGGCGACATACTCCGGGGTTGAAAGGCACCAGCGGCAGCGGTGTTTGCCGTCAGGGCCGGGCAGGGTCTTGGTCATAGGTCACCGAGCAATGTTGTGAAATGGCGGAGGGAGAGGGATTCGAACCCCACCGGACGCATCGCGTCCGGCGATTCATAGATTTTCGAGGGTTCGATCCCCACCGGACGCATCGCGTCCGGCGATTTATAGATTTTCGAGGGTTCGATCCCTCGAATGGGATCTGAAGGCTCAATGAAATGGCGGAGGGAGAGGGATTCGAACCCTCGATACCCTTTTGGGGTATACACACTTTCCAGGCGTGCGCCTTCAACCACTCGGCCATCCCTCCGGCGGGGCTGATCGGACAGCAAAGCGGCACATCCGACGCCAAAACGTGGTTCCCATGTTTGGGGAGCGCGGGAACCTACCCGAGCGACCCTGCCGCCGCAACCAAAGCCTTAACGATTCGATGCCGTTTTTGCGGGATTTTGAGTGCTTGTATAAGTCTGTGGATAGAGTGGCGGCGTGATTCTGCAAGAAATAAAATTACGCAAATTTGTTTTTTGTCGAAACGACTACCAATCGTATTGATTTATTAAGCGCTTACCGCCTATTTTGAACACCGTGGGGTAAGAAAACGACGGACGCGTGGGGCGGGAAACCGTGGTGTTTGGGCGAACAATCGGATGGATGATGGTCATCGTTGCCATCATCATCGCATCAGCAGAGGCCGTGATGGCGTTAGGCGCCAGCGGTCATCCTGGCTTGGCGACATCTGACATTGTCACATTACTAACAGGGCAATCGCCGCAGTTCTCGGCGTCGCGTTGGCCGGAACTTTTTTCTGCGCTCGGTGCCGGTGTGATGGCGATGCCGGCGTGGTTTGTCATCGGCGTCATGGGCCTTGCGATGGTCCACGTGTTTCGCGCACGCCGTGTGCGTCGTCGCGCAAGCTCAATCCGCGCGCTGTAATTTTTTCTCAGATCAGTTTTCAGGCATACGCAGGGCGGAGATGAACGCCGACTGCGGAATATCGACACTGCCGAATTGGCGCATACGCTTTTTGCCTTCCTTCTGCTTGTCGAGAAGTTTGCGTTTACGCGTGATGTCACCGCCGTAACATTTCGCCAGCACGTCTTTGCGCATGGCTGAAATGGTCTCGCGTGCGATGATTTTTCCACCGATGGCGGCCTGCACCGGAATCTTGAATAAGTGCCGTGGAATCAGGTCTTTTAAGCGTTCGCAGATCTGGCGGCCGCGGTTTTCGGCCTGGCTGCGGTGGCACATGAACGACAGGGCATCCACCACTTCGCCGTTCACCATGATGGTGACTTTCACCAAATCCGATTCACGGTAGCCGACCATTTCATAGTCAAAGCTGGCATAGCCCGACGAGATGGATTTCAGGCGGTCGTAGAAGTCGAACACGATTTCATTCAGCGGAATGTTGTACACGGCCATGGCGCGTGAACCGACGTACGTTAGGTCGGCCTGCTCGCCGCGGCGGTCATTGCACAGCTTCAAGACGGTTCCTAAGTATTCGTCGGGCACAAGGATGGTGGCTTTCACCCACGGCTCTTCGATTTTTTTGATGTGAGTGACATCCGGCATGTCTGCGGGATTGTGCAGCTCAATCACTTCGCCTTTCTGAGTCTCGATGCGATACACGACCGACGGCGCCGTAGTGATGAGATCGAGATCGAACTCGCGCTCTAAGCGCTCCTGCACAATTTCCATGTGCAGCAAACCTAAGAAGCCGCAGCGGAACCCGAAGCCCAAAGCCGCACTCGACTCGGTCTGGTAGTGAAAGCTCGAGTCGTTCAAACGCAACTTCGCCAAGCTCTCGCGCAGCAATTCGAACTGCGAGGCGTCGGTTGGGAACAGGCCGCAGAAGACCACCGGCACCGACGGCTTAAAGCCGGGCAGTGGTTCGGCGGCTGGTTTCACGTCGTCGGTGATGGTGTCGCCAACCTGGCAATCGGCGACCGACTTGATGTTGGCGATGATGAAGCCCAGTTCACCCGGTTTCAGGTCCTGGGTATCAACCATTTTTGGGGTAAAATATCCAATACGATCAACGTTGTAGACCGCGTTGTTGGACATAAACTTGATCTTCGAGCCTTTCTTGATCACGCCGTCTTTAACCCGGACGAGAATGACCACGCCCAGGTAGGTGTCGTACCAGCTATCCACCAGCAGGGCCTTGTTGGGCTCGGCAAGCTCACCCTTGGGCGGGGGTAGCTTGGTGACGATGGCTTCCAGCACCTCGTCGATGCCCAAGCCTGCCTTGGCCGAGGCGGGCACGGCTTCCGAGGCATCAATGCCGATCACATCCTCGATCTGCTGGCGCACGCGCTCGGGGTCGGCGGCGGGCAGGTCGATTTTGTTCAACACCGGCACAATCTCGTGGCCCGCATCAATGGCCTGATACACGTTGGCAAGTGTTTGGGCTTCGACGCCTTGGCTGGCGTCGACCACCAGCAGCGAACCCTCGCAGGCGGCCAGTGACCGGCTGACTTCGTAGGCAAAGTCAACGTGCCCGGGTGTGTCCAAGAGGTTCAGCTGGTAGGTTTTGCCGTTCTTGGCTTTGTAGGTCAGGCGCACGGTCTGCGCTTTGATCGTGATGCCACGCTCGCGCTCGATATCCATGCTGTCGAGCAACTGCTCTTTCATATCGCGGTCGGCCACAGCGCCGCAGCGTTGAATCAAACGGTCCGCCAGCGTCGACTTGCCGTGGTCGATGTGGGCGATGATCGAAAAATTCCGGATGTGCGAAAGGTCAGTCATAACACTCTGATCAAAGTAATTTCATTTAACGCTTTAGCCGCGAAGCTCTTAACCTCGAAGTTGCCCGCCAACTTTCTCAACGGCAGCGACGATCTTCTTGGCCACGGCTTCGATCTGTTCATCAGTTAAGGTCGCGTCCTTGGACTGCAACGTCACAGTGATGGCCACAGATTTCTTGCCGACGCCCACGTTCGGCCCTTCGTACACATCAAAGAGCCCGATGTTGGTCACAAGCTCGCGCTCGGCGTTGCGCACGGCCTTCAGCATGGTTTCTGCGCTGACGGCCGCATCCACCACAAAGGCGAAGTCGCGGTCGACAGGCTGATAGGGCGAGGCCTTCAACAGCGTGCGGGCGGTGCCACCCTTGCCCTTCTTGGCATCGGGGATGCGATCAATCGCCACTTCAAACGCCACCACAGGTCCTTTGACGTCCAAGGCTTGCAGAACACGCGGGTGCACTTCACCGAACCACGCGAAGATTTGATTGCCCTGCTTCAAGGTTCCCGAACGGCCCGGATGCAGCCACTCGGGCGTGCCTTCCTTCGGGCCCACGCCGGTTTGAATGCCACTCGATGACACACCAGCCGCTTCCAGTGCTGCCAAGGCATCGGCCTTCGCATCCATCGCATCAACCGGGCGGCGCGTACCGGCCCAGTGACGTTGCGATGTGTGGCCCGAACGCACGCCTGCAGCCATCAACATTTGCTCGCCGGGCTTGAAGCCTTCGAAACGCGGGCCGATCTCGAACAGGTTCGAATCGTGCAAACCACGCGCGGCATTGCGACCAGCGCCTGCAATCAGGTTCGGCACCACCGACGGGCGCAAGATATCCAGATCAGAACTGATGGGATTGGCCAACGGAACAAGCGTGCCGCCATTCGCAAACAGTTCCGCGTGGTTCTTGCTCAGGAACGACCACGTTACCGTCTCGGCCAAGCCGCGTGTCGCGAGCGTGCGGCGCACGTTGCCGACCAAGCGTTGCTTTGCGTTCAGGGCAGGCTTTTGCGGCACAGCGCGCGGCATCGGTTCGGCTTTGATGTTGTCATAGCCGTAGATGCGCAGCACTTCTTCCACCAGGTCCTGCCACACGGTCACATCGCTGCGCCATGAGGGCGGGGTTACTTGCCACGGATTACCCGTCGCAACCGTGAAGCCCAAACGCTCCAGGATGTTTTTAATCTCTGCATTGGGCACGCTCACGCCGCCCAACTTCGCAACGCGCGCCGGGTCAAACGCCACAGGCTTGAAGGCTGCAGGAGCTTGGCCGCCCACAACCAGTTCAGATGCTTCACCGCCGCAGAGTTCCATGACCATGCGCGTGGTCAGTTCCACGCCCTGCACGGCCGAGGCAATGTCCACGCCGCGCTCGAAGCAGTAGCGTGCATCGGAGTTGATCTCGAGCTTGCGGCCCGTGGCCGCGATGTTGCTGGGGTCGAACCACGCCGACTCAATGAAGATGGTCGTGGTGCCGTCGCCGACACTGGTGGGCTCGCCGCCCATGATGCCGCCGATACCAACCGCGTTGGCATCATCGGCAATCACAACCATGCTGCTGTCCAGCGTGTAGGTCTTGCCGTTCAGCGCCGGCAATGTCTCGCCGTCCGTCGCTAATCTTGGGCCCACATCGCCCTTCAACTTCTCATCATCGAAGGCATGAATCGGCCGGCCCAGGTCGATGTTGATGTACTGCGTAATGTCCACCAGCGCCGAAACCGAGCGTAAACCGATGGCTTTCAAGCGGTCCTGCATCCACGCCGGCGAGGGACCATTTTTCACGCCCTTCACCGTGCGCCCCGCAAACTGCGGGCACTTGAAGCTTTGGTCAGCGGGCAAGCGCATCGCAATTTTGCGCGAGACCGGGAAGGTGCCCTTCACCGCGCCATCGTTTAGTGGTTTCAAGGTCCCTAAACCGGCGGCTGCCAAATCGCGCGCCACACCGCGTACGCCCAAAGCATCCACGCGGTTGGGGGTCAGGTTAATTTCGAACACCGGGTCAATGTTCAGCACGGTGGTCACGGGCGTGCCCACCACAGCGCTCTCGGGTAACTCAATAATGCCGTCGTGGTCTTCACCTAGCTTGAGTTCACGGGTGGAGCACATCATGCCTTGGCTTTCCACGTCGCGGATTTTGCCCTTCTTCAGTTTCTCACCGCTTTCCGGGATCACATCACCCGGACGCGCCAGCACAACCTTCAAGCCTGCGCGCGCGTTCGGCGCGCCGCACACCACTTGCAGCGTTTCTGTGCCGGTCGAGACCTTGCACAGCTTCAAGCGATCAGCGTTCGGATGCTTATCAGCTTCCAGCACATGACCAACGATGAACGAGCTCAAGGCCTTGCCGGGGTCGTGCAGGGCGTCAACTTCGAGACCAATAGATGTCAGCTTCGCGGAAATTTCATCCACGGTAGCCGAAGTATCCAAATGAGACTTCAGCCAAGACAGTGTGAATTTCATCGGTTGAGCCCCCCGGTCAGAGAAGGCACATCCAAGGCCGCGAACCCGTAATGCTTCAGCCAGCGCAAATCTGATTCGAAGAACGTGCGCAGATCGGGGATGCCGTATTTCAGCATGGCCACACGTTCAACGCCCATGCCGAACGCGAAGCCTTGGTACACTTCGGGATCGAGGCCGCACGATTTGAGGACGTTCGGGTGCACCATGCCGCAGCCCAGAATTTCCAGCCAATCGCCGTAATTGCCGATTTTCAGTTCGCCGCCCTGGCGCGAACAGCCGATATCCATTTCGGCTGAGGGCTCCGTGAACGGGAAGAACGAGGGGCGGAAGCGGATGGTCAAATCATCAACGCCGAAAAAGCTGCGCACGAACTCCTGCAGGCAGCCTTTCAGGTGCGTCATGTTGGTTTCCGTGTCGATCACCAGGCCTTCGATCTGGTGGAACATCGGCGTGTGCGTCATGTCGTAGTCGCAGCGGTAGGTGCGGCCGGGGATGATCACGCGGATCGGCGGCTTCTCGCTCAACATGGTGCGGATCTGCACGGGCGAAGTGTGCGTGCGCAGCAGATAGCGGTTCCCGTCCGGCGCCGTCGGCAAAAAGAACGTGTCGTGCATTTCACGCGCCGGGTGGCCGGGCGGGAAGTTCAGGGCCGTGAAATTGTGGAAGTCGTCTTCCACATCGGGACCTTCGGCGATGGTGAAACCCATAGCGCCAAAAATCGCCGCCATTTCGTCCATGGTCTGGCTGATGGGGTGCAAAGACCCTTTCAGTTCCGGGCGGACCGGCAAGGTGACATCCATCTTCTCGGTGGCGAGCTTCGCATCCAGTGCGGCTGAGTCCAGTGTCGCGCGGCGCGCCGTAATGGCGTCTTCAATTTCGGTTTTCAGAAGGTTGAGTTGCTGGCCAAAGGTCTTGCGATCTTCGGGGCTCATGGTGCCGAGGTTCTTCATCAGGCCGGTGACGCGGCCTTTTTTACCCAGGGCATCCACGCGCACGTTTTCGAGGGCGGGCACGTCGCTTGCCGCCGTTACGGCCGCCAGCACTTCCCCGCGCAGTTGATCGATCTCGCTCATCGTTTTCTGAACCGTTACATAAGATAAAAAACAAAAGGGGCTACCTGTCGGCGGCCCCTTTTGCGGTCCCACGCTTATGTGTGGGCGAAGTTTGTTCGTATCCGAACCAGCGCTTAGAGAGCCGCCTGAGCTTGTTTCACCAAGCCAGCAAAGCCCTCCGGATCACGCACTGCGATGTCGGCCAGCACTTTACGATCCAGCTCGATGCCAGCTTTCTTCAAGCCGCTCATGAAGCGAGAGTAGGTGACGCCCAGCAAACGAGCACCGGCGTTGATACGTTGAATCCACAGACCGCGATAATCACGCTTCTTGCGGCGGCGGTCGCGGTAGGCGAACTGCAAGCCGTGCTCAAGGTGATGCTTCGCTGTTTTGTAGGTCTTGGAATGGCGGCCACGATAGCCTTTGGCAGCCTTCAGAACTTTTTTGTGACGAGCGTGCTTGGTGACGCCGCGTTTTACACGTGCCATGTATTTTCTCCTCTAAGCTTTATGGTCTGCCGTAGGGCAGGAAACGCAGCAATGCCGGCGTATCGCACTCGGCCAACACGAACGTGCGGCGTGAGGTACGCTTCATTTTTTGCGATTTGGCTCCGAGGTTGTGGCGCTTCTTGGCCACGCCGGCCTTCACTCGGCCGGATCCGGTCACGCGAAAGCGCTTCTTGACCGCGCTCTTGGTCTTCATCTTGGGCATTGTGTGTGTCCTTAACGTTGGATGTTATTGCACCGTCGGGTGGGCTGCCCCGGGATTTAGATCGATCCCTGCCGTACCGCCGTCGGGACAGTCGACCGAAGTCAGTCGTCCCTATTAGTCCGCCCCCAAGACAAGCCTGGGGAAGGAGGCGGGCTTATACCCGGTCGCCCTTAGGGACGCAAGGATTGTACCCGGGCATTGGGTCTTGCTTTGGGGGCCCAAAAGCAAAACGGCGAAGATTTAAGAAATCTCCGCCGTTTCAATGGCTTACGGGGTATTTTCGTCCCAGATTTATAGCCCTACTTCGGTGCCAGCACCATGATGACCTGGCGGCCTTCCATGCGAGGCTCCATCTCCACCTTGGCGATCTCGGTGTTGTCCGCCTTGATTCGCTCCAATAGCTGTTGGCCCAGCTCTTGGTGAACCATTTCGCGGCCTCTGTAGCGCAGGGTGATTTTCACCTTGTCGCCTTCTTCGATGAACCGCTTCAGCGCGCGCATCTTCACGTCGTAGTCGTGACCGCCGATGGCCGGGCGCACTTTCAGTTCTTTGACTTCGATGACCTTCTGCTTTTTCTTCGCTTCATTCTCTTTCTTTTGCAGCTCGTACTTGTACTTGCCGATGTCGAGAATTTTGCAGACGGGCGGTTCAGCGCCTGGGGAGATTTCCACCAGGTCGTAGCCAGCTTCGTCAGCTTTGCGGAGGGCAGTTTCACGGTCGACGACGCCGATGTTTTCGCCGTCATACCCAATCAGGCGGACTTGGCGGGCGTCGATTTGATGGTTGACGCGCGGCCCATCGTCTTTGGGCGGCGCAGGTCTGTTTTGGTCGGGGCGAGCTATGTCGCAGTCTCCTGTTTCAGTTCATCCAATAACAAAGCGATCCGTCTCTCAGACCAGATGCGCTTTGAATGCGCGTTCCGGTCCGGTTTGAAACCATAAATCCTGTTGGAATTCCGGGCTTTAAGCCGGCGGGGCACATTCGGCGCGGAGTCTATCGGCGGCTTCAGCCAAGGCAAGGATTTCTTGGTTATTTCCGCCCAATCGCCGCAGGGCAACCGTGCGTTCCTCGGCTTCTTTCTTACCGACCACGGCAATGATGGGAACTTTGCCCAAGGAATGCTCACGCACCTTGTAGTTAATCTTCTCGTTCCGCAGGTCGGTTTCCACGCGCAAACCGGCCTTTTGCAAGGTCTTGGCCACGTCGGCGGCATATTCATTTGCATCCGAGGTAATGGTAGCCACGACCACCTGCAAGGGGGTCAGCCACAACGGCAGCTTACCGGCGTAATTCTCGATCAGGATGCCGATAAAGCGTTCGAAGGAACCCAAGATTGCGCGGTGGAGCATCACCGGGCGGTGTTTGGCCCCATCTTCGCCCACGTACTCGGCGTCGAGTCGCTCCGGGAGTACAAAATCCGCTTGAAGCGTGCCGCACTGCCAGTCACGACCAATCGCGTCACGCAGCACAAACTCCAACTTCGGCCCATAGAACGCGCCTTCGCCGGGGTTCAGTTCCCAGTCCAGGCCGGCCGCGGCCGTTGCTTCTTTCAAAGCATTCTCAGCGCGGTCCCAGGTTTCATCAGAACCCGCACGCACGGGAGGTCTGTCGGAGAACTTCACCTTTACTTCATTAAAGCCAAAGTCTTTGTAGACGGTACGCAAGAGTTCAATGAACGACTTGGTTTCCGACTTTACCTGATCTTCGGTGCAGAAGATGTGCGCATCGTCCTGCACAAAGGCGCGCACGCGCATCAGGCCGTGTAACGCACCCGACGGCTCGTTGCGGTGGCAGGCGCCGAACTCGGCCATGCGCAAGGGCAGGTCGCGATAGCTTTTGATGCCCTGGTTGTAAATCTGCACGTGGCACGGGCAGTTCATCGGCTTAATGGCCAGCGCACGTTCTTCCGACTCCGAGACGAACATGGCGTGGCGGAATTTGTCCCAGTGGCCCGACTTTTGCCAGAGAACGCTGTCCACCAGCATGGGCGTGTTCACTTCCACGTAGCCCGCTTCATCCAGGCGGCGGCGGATATAGCTTTGAATGCTGCGGTAAACCGTCCAGCCTTTGGGGTGCCAGAAGACAGCGCCGCGCGCTTCTTCCTGAATGTGGAACAGGTCCATTTCCTGGCCGAGGCGGCGGTGATCGCGCTTCTCGGCCTCTTCCAGCATGGTCAGGTATTCTTTCAGCTGCTTTTCGTCACCCCAGGCGGTGCCGTAAATGCGCTGAAGCATTTCGTTTTTGGAATCGCCGCGCCAGTAAGCGCCGGCCAGCTTCATCAGCTTGAAGGCCTTGCCCAGCTTGCCGGTCGAGGGCAGGTGCGGGCCACGGCAGAGGTCGAGCCACTTGCCTTGCTTGTAAACGGTGATGGGTTCCGAGGCCGGCAGACCTTCGATCAATTCAGCCTTGTAGTCTTCGCCGATGCCCTTGAAGTATTTGATCGCGTCGGCGCGTTCCCACACTTCGCGGATGATCTTCTCATCGCGGTCGACAATCTCGCGCATCTTGTCTTCGATCTTGGTCAGATCATCGGGCGTGAAGGGCTCGGTGCGCGCGAAGTCGTAGTAAAAGCCGTTCTCGATCGCCGGACCAATCGTGACTTGGGTTTTCGGAAACAACTCCTGCACGGCTTCGGCCATCACGTGTGCGGCGTCGTGGCGGAGCAGCTCCAGTCCATCAGCGTCTTTTTTAGTGACGATGGAAACGGCAGAATCTTTTTCGATGGCGCGGGCGAGGTCGAGTAACTGCCCGTCGATCTTCATGGCCAGCGCAGCTTTGGCCAAACCAGGTCCAATGCTGGCGGCCAACTGTTCGCCGGTGATCGCGCCGTCAAATTGGCGCACGCTGCCGTCGGGAAGGGTAATCGCAACCATTTCAAGCCGTTAGCTAGGGGTTAGGGCGCTTGGGAAAGCGCCAAATTCAGGCGCAATCTAAGGGTTGAGGGTATGAAGTCAACTTAGGCCTCGGCGGGGTTTGACGACTAAGCCTAGGCCCCCACGCCCGCATCTAAATCCGCCAAAAGCGTCAGGACTTCGCCGGTGCCGATCTGAGCCAGGTGCCCCCGGTTTAAGACCTGCACCCGGGTTCCGCGCGGGCCGGCAAGGGCTGGGTCAGCGCCAGCACCGCACAGGACGACGCAGCGGCAGTTGGCAATCGCGGCAATGTGCATGGCGGCACTGACCGGGCCAATGGCGGCGGCCGCAGCCCATGACAGGAACACGGTGTCGATCACCGGTGCCTTTCCGGTGAGATCAATGGCATCGGGGCAGCGGCGCAGAATTTCGTCGGCCAGTAGGGGGTGCGCTTGAAACCCGATCAATAGCGGCGTGAGCTTGCGGGTGGTCAACCATTCGGCCAGTCCTGCATAGCGCTCCGACGGCCAGGCATCGTCGCCCTCACGATCCAGGATCAGCATGGCGAAGGGTTGGTTCATGCGAAAGGGGGCCGAAAACTCACGCACCTGGCGCGCGGCCCACGACACGTCGGCTTTCAGTACCTCGTAGACGCCGGCGACTTTCAACTGATCTTGCAGGTGGTCCGAAACGTGCATGCCCGCTTTGCGCGGGTTGTTGTGATACAGCGCCGTGCCTTCAATATCGCCCGACCATGGGATCGCGGCCAAAGCGTCGGGTTTGGGCTTCAGGCCGTGCATCAGGTGGAAGTACATGCGCGACGCGAACGAATGCGCGAAGTCGTAGATGCGCGTGAAGGTAACCGAGCGCAGTTCTGCGCGTAATTCCAATGTACCGCGCACGTCCCAGAACGAGCGGCGCGGGTCGAGCCACACGTCGTCAAGGTAGGGCAGTGTTTTGGCGATGAACGTAACCGCAGGTGCGCACAGGCCGATAACACGTGCCCCCTTATGGTGCGTGCGCAGTGCGGCCAAGGCGCTTAAGGCCAGCATCAAGTGGGCGGGGCGGTCCGGGCAGATAACCAGGATGCTTTCGCTCACCGCACCCCCTTGGCTTGCAGAACTTCGTCGTAGACGGCCAAGGTCTTGGCGCACATATCCGTTTTGTTGAATTGCTTGCGTACGCGCTCCATCGCGCGCGCCCCCAATCTTTCACGTTCCGGCTGTGTTAAGCTGAGCGTGCGCTCCAGCGCATCGGCCAGCGAGACAGGATCACGCGGCGTGAACAGCCAGCCGGTCACGCCGGGCTCGATAATTTCCGGTGCAGCCCCGTGCGCGGGCGCCACCACGGGCCGACCCATGGCTTGCGCTTCGGCAACCACGCGCCCGAAGGCTTCGGGGTCGGTCGAAGCCGACACGGCAACATCCGTAATCATGTAGGCTGCCGGAATATCGTTGCAGTCCTGCACAATCTGCACCCAGCCGCTCACACCTTTTTCTTCGGCGTAAGACAACAGCGCATCCACCAGTGCGGGCGTTTCCGTGGGCCCCACCATCATGCAGCGTAGGTCGTTGTTGTTGGGCTGGCGGGTTTTCATCACGCTTAGCGCATCGATCAGCAGGCGGTGGCCTTTCCAGCCTGAAATGCGCCCCGGCAGCATGATGACGCGCGTGGATTCCGACAGGCGCCATTTTTGGGCCAACTGAATCAACCGTACCGACGTGACGGCGGCAGGGTCAAAGCTTTGGGTATCGACGCCGCGATGAATCAGCCGGATTTTCTCAAGGGGCACGCCGTAGTGATCAAGCAGGTGCGCGCGGATGAACTCGGAAATCGCGATCACCAAATCGCCCGACGCCATCACCCGGTTGTAAGCCTTCTTCAACCCAAAGGGTCCAAGGCCATAGGTGCCATGAAAGGTTGTGACAAACGGAATGTTCATACGTTGGGCGGCGTGCTTTGCACTCCAGGCGGGTGCCCGGCTGCGGGCATGAACAACGCTGACGTTGTGATCGCGGATCACGTCACTCAGGGCGTCGATGTTGTGGCGGATATTCAGCGGGCTTTTGGACTTTAACGGCAAAGGTATATGGGTGGCCCCCACGCGCTCCAGTTCGCGCACCATGGGCCCGCCGGTCGACGCCACAAGCGCGGTCCAGCCCGCATTCACAAGGGCTTGGG
This sequence comes from Rhodospirillaceae bacterium, assembly GCA_016793005.1. Lineage (GTDB taxonomy): Bacteria > Pseudomonadota > Alphaproteobacteria > Rhodospirillales > Rhodospirillaceae. The sequence continues at coordinate 12,102 of JAEUKL010000155.1, forward strand.
CCACATCAATGGTGCCGCGCTCTACACCCCCGGCAATCAGCGAGGGCAGAACCTGCAAACAAACGCGTTTTGGTGTGGCGGTCTCGCCCATGTTTAGCCGCATAGAACCTGTTATAAACCCGCACCGGTTGACCCGGCTTATTCTCGCTTTGTATCACGACTGACGTTGTTGTCAGGAGATTCGATGTCGATTTCTGCGGCCCAAAATACGCACCATATGCGGTCCGGCGGCCATCATTTGGCCTACGATCTTGCGCCCGGGCAAAACCCTACCATTGTCTTTCTGCATGGCCTGAAGTCCGACCGCAATGGCACCAAGGCTGACGTTCTCGTGAAGCATTGCGCCGAGAAAGGCTTCGGCTTTCTGCGGTTCGATATGTTTGGCCACGGCCAGTCGTCGGGCCAATTCCAGGACGGCACGATCTCGCGCTGGGTCGAAGATGCCGTGACGGTGATCGATGAACTGACGCAAGGGCCGGTGATCTTGATCGGCTCCAGCATGGGCGGTTGGGTTGCCGTTAAAACCGCGCTGGCGCGGCCCGAGCGTATGGCCGGGTTTATCGGTATCGCGGCGGCGCCCGACTTCACCGAAGACCTGATGTGGGCAGAACTCAGCGATGCCCAGCGCGCGCAGGTGATGGATGAAGGTTTTATCGATTTGCCGTCGGAATACGATGCCGAACCCTACCGCATCAATAAAGCCTTGATCGAGGATGGCCGCATAAATTTAGTGCTGCGCGATGAAATCGCCATTACATGCCCGGTGCGCCTTTTGCATGGCCAGCGCGATACATCGGTACCCTGGCAAATCGCGTTGTCGCTGTCAGACATGATTGTTGGCGACGATGTTCAGACATTGCTGATCAAGGACGGTGATCACCGCCTGTCGCGTCCGCAGGATTTAAAACATCTCTGCAATGTGGTGGATGATTTGGTGCAACAGGTGCGCTTATGATCCGGTTTGTTGTGGCGGCGCTGCTGTTCGCCGTGCCGGCGTTGGCCCAAACCAAAACCACCAATCGCGGCACGCCGGCACCCGATACCCTGGATCCGCAAAAAACCTACGAACTGTGTCTCGATACGGCACGCGTCTACCCCGAGCAAGGCGTCGAGTTCGCGGGCAAGTGGGTGGGTCTGGGCGGCGGCGAGCCGGCGAAACACTGTCAGGCCGTTGCCATGATGGGGATGCGCGAATACGGCGAAGCGGCCCAGCGGCTTGAAGAACTTGCCCAGAATTCCAAACGCGGCAACGATGTGCGCGCCGGCATGCTGGCGCAGGCCGCGCAGTCGTGGTTGCTGATGGAAGACTACGAACGCGCCAATGCGGCCCAAACGGCCGCGTTGAAGCTGAAGCCAAACGATCCGAAGCTGCTGATCGACCGCGCGCTGACCTTGGCCGAAGCCAAGAACTATTGGGAAGCGATTACGGATTTAGATGCTTCCATTGCCGCCGACCCCAAAAGCGCTGAGGCCTATGCGTTCCGCGCCAGCGCGTATCGCATGGTGTCGGAAGATGAACTGGCGATGGATGATGCGGACCGGGCGTTGGAAATTGACAGCAGCAATGTCAGCGCGCTCTTGGAACGCGGGATTTTGCGCCGCATGAAGAACGACGACAAAGGGGCCCGTCAGGACTGGCTGCGAATTTTGCAGTTAGCGCCCGAGTCCGACACCGCCAAGGTCGCCCGCGCCAATATCGAACGGCTGGATGTGAACCCGGAGAAATAGGCGAAGGATGTGCGGCGACATGGATTCCCGCTTTCGCGGGAATGACAAAGCAGGCTACCTCACAAGCGTTGGATACAAATCGGCCCACTCTGCGTTTTCTCGTTCGATCAATTCAATCTTCCACGCCCTGTTCCATTTTTTGATGTGCTTTTCGCGCTCTATGGCGCTTTCAACGCTCTCGGTTTGCTCAAAATAAACCAGAGTTTTTATGTTGTAGCGTCGCGTAAATCCGGGGGCGGCATCCGTCTTGTGTTCATAGACGCGACGAACCAGATCATTCGTCACGCCGACATACAACGTGCCCTGTTTCCGGCTTGCCAGGATATAAACGAAGTAAGGCATCCGATGATTTTGCCCCACTTGTCACCCCCGCGAAAGCGGGGGTCCATCGGCCAACACATACGGTGCCTGAAGTGGCATGGATTCCCGCTTTCGCGGGAATGACATTTAAGGGGTGTTGTTGCTTTAGAAGATTTCGGTGCTTTAGAAATCCAAATCCGCATAAATCGGTGCGGGTGGAATGCCCGGCAGCGTTTCACGCAACAGGCAGCGGAAGCTGGGCCGGGATTTGATGCGCACGTACCACTCTTTCGTCAGGGGGTGGTCGTCCCACGGCACATCGCCCGAGTAATCAATCAACGACAAGTGCGCGGCGGCGGCAATATCGGCAACACTTAAATGGTCGCCCGCAAGCCAACTGCGTCGGTCTGTCAGCCAGGCGATATATTGCAGGTGTGTGTGAATGTTGTCGCGGCCCGCTTTCAAGGCGCGTGAATCGGGCGCATCGTTGGTGAGAAAGCGACGGTTCAGTTTTTCACCCGCCAGGTTCTGCGTCACTTCCTCGAAAAACTTACGGTCAAACCAGGCCTCCAGGCGGCGCGCTTCGGCGCGCTCCTTGGTGTCGCGCCCGATCAGCTTGGGTTCGGGCTGCAAGTCTTCCAGGTACTCGGCAATGGTGGCGCTGTCGGCGACGATAGTGCCGTCATCTTCCAGCAGCGCAGGCGTTTCGCCGGCTGGGTTGATGGACAGGAAGCCCGCGTCATAGCGCCAGGTTTCCTGTTCGACTTCCGTAAAGGCAATTCGCTTTTCGTGCAGCAGCACGCGAACTTTGCGTGAGAAAGGGCAGAGCGTGTGGTGGTAGAGGGTCGGCAACGTCGAATGTCCGCAATCCGCCAGATCTTCAAACACAGATCTTCAAATGTTGAGCGCTGTGTTTAGTCCGTTGGCGCGAAAAGTTCCAGAACTGAAAGCGCTGACTTAAGGAATATTCTCTGCAACGTTTTGCAGGTTAGTGCCCGGCCATTTTGGAGTACATGGATTTGACCAGTTCGGTCAGGGTCACGCCGATCTTGTCGCCCGACGTCACAACCACTTCGCCTTTGGCGATCAGAACGTCGTTGGCGTAAATCTCAACCGGATCCGAGGTGTGCTGTTCCAGTTCCACCACGGCACCGCGGCCCAGTTTCAGAAGCTGGTGGACCCGCAAATTTGATTGGCCCAGCACGACCGAGATTTCCACATCGACGTTATTAATCGCGTCGTGGGTTTCATTTTCCTCGTCGTCTTTCTTTCTGGCCATGTTCTAAACTCGAAAACACCGGGTCAAAGCCGGATTCAATATGCGCGTATCGGCGGACTCGGGCAAGCGCGCTGTTCAACAGGCGCTTTTATGCCCTGTTACCCTGTCCCGGAACCCTTAAGAAAGGGTTGCCAGCCCCCTTACAACGCTTTCAACTCAAACGCCGCCGCCATCAGGGCTTGGGTATAGGGTTCGTGCGGCTGGGATAGAATGGCATCCGTGGGCCCGGCTTCAACCACTTTGCCGGCGCGTAGTACCATCACGTCGTCGGCCATGGCGCGAATGACACGCAAATCGTGGCTGATGAAAATGTATCCCATGCCGGTCTTGGCCTGTAGGCCGCGCAACAGATCAATCAGCTGCGCCTGCACCGACACATCTAAGGCGCTGGTGGGCTCGTCCAGAATTAAAAGCTTCGGGCGCAGCACCAAGGCGCGGGCGATGGCAATTCTTTGCCGCTGCCCGCCGGAAAATTCGTGCGGGTACCGATCCAGCATGTCGGTGCTTAAGCCCACATCGTTCAGTGCGTCGGTAATCCGCGTTTCGCGTTCGGGGCTTTCCAATTGTTCATGCACATCCAACCCTTCACCGACGATATCGCGAACCGATAGGCGCGGGCTTAAGGACCCAAACGGATCCTGAAACACGATCTGCATGTGGCGGCGCATACGGCGCAGGTTGGTTTTATCCATCTGGTCAAGGCGCTGACCGCCGAAGACCACCGCGCCTTCACTCTGCACCAGGCGCAGAATACTTAAGCCCAAAGTGCTTTTACCCGAGCCGCTTTCGCCGACAACGCCCAATGTGCGCCCGGCTTTTAACGTCAACGATACGCCGTCGACGGCTTTGATGTGCCCTACTGTCCGGCGGATAAGCCCTTGTTTGATCGGGAACCAGCATCTCAAATCTGCGACCGTCAGCAGGTCTTCGGTTGCCGCGGCCTTGGAGGTGTTGGCTTTGGGGGCGGCCTGGATCAGTTCACGTGTATAAGCTTCGCGCGGGTTGGCAAGGACATCAGCCGCAGGGCCCTCTTCAACGACCGCGCCGTCCTTCATCACGATGACGCGTGTGGCAATGGCGCGCGCGATAGCCAAGTCATGCGTAATGAACAGCAGCGCCATGTTGTGTTGGCGGCGCAATTTATACAGCAACTCCAGAATTTGCGCTTGGATCGTGACGTCCAGTGCTGTGGTGGGCTCGTCGGCAATCAACAGATCAGGCGTGTTCGCCAGCGCCATGGCCAGCATGACACGCTGCCGTTGCCCGCCCGACAGTTCATGGGGCAGGGCTGCCAGGCGGTGTTCGGCGTCGAGGAAGCCCACGTCCTGCAAAAGCGCAATTACACGCGCGCGTAAGTCTGCATTCTGTCCGCGATCATGGGCCGTGAGGGCTTCGCCGATTTGTTTTTCGACCGTATGCAACGGGTTCAGGGACGACATGGGGTCTTGAAACACCATGCCGATGCGCCCACCGCGAACCTTGCGCAGTGCCGCCTCATCTGCGTCCAGCAGGTTTTGGCCATCGAAAGTAATTGTGCCGCCGGGTTTCTGTGCGGCGGCCGGCAGCAACTGCAAAATCGACAGGGCGGTGGCGGATTTACCTGATCCGCTTTCCCCCACAAGGGCGACAGACTCACCGCGTGCGACAGTAAAGCTGATGCCGCGCACAGCCTCAACGTTGACACCAAACGTAACGCTGAGATTTTCGATGCTTAAAAGTGGCGCGCTCATTTGATCCCTTTGCGCGGATCAAACGCATCACGTACCGCTTCACCCACAAACACCAGCAGCGTCAGTAGCACCGCAATGGCCGCAAAGCCCGTGAAGGCCAGCCAGGGTGCTTGCAAATTCTCTTTGCCTTGCCGCAGCAATTCGCCCAGCGATGCAGTGCCGGGTGGCAAGCCCAAGCCTAAAAAATCCAGCGACGTCAGGGCTACAATGGCGCCCGACAGAATGAATGGCAGGTACGTCAACGCCGCCACCAGCGCGTTGGGCAGCACGTGGCGTACAATGATGGTCGCATCATTTACACCTAACGCGCGCGCCGCACGCACATAGTCGAAATTCCGTACCCGCAGGAATTCGGCGCGCACGACAGCGACTAAAGCAGTCCAACTGAACAGCAGCAGCACGCCCAGCAATGTCCAGAACCCCGGCGCCAGCACCGCCGACACAATGATCAGGATGAACAGTTGCGGCATGCCGCTCCAGATTTCGATAATGCGCTGGAAGGTCAGATCAATCCAGCCGCCGAAGTAACCTTGCACGGCGCCAGCCGCGATCCCGATCAGCGAGGATACTGCCGCCAACACGACGCCGAACAGCAGCGAAAGCCGCACGCCGTAGATCAACCGCGCCAGGACGTCACGGGCCTGGTCGTCGGTGCCGAGCCAGTTCGCGGCCGAAGGCGGCGCAGGCGCGGGCTCGGCCAGATCAAAATTCACGGTGTCATGCTTGAACCGAATGGGCGGCCACAGCATCCAGCCGTCGGCTGCGATTAAGTCCACCACAAAAGGATCGCGATAGTTGGCGGGCGTGTCGAAGGCGCCGCCAAAGGTGGTCTCAGAGTAATCGAACAAGACCGGCGCATAGACTTCGCCGCGATAAGACACCACGATCGGGCGGTCGTTGGCCAAGAACTCCGCGCACAGCGTGATTCCAAACACCACGGCCAAAATGCACAACGAGATAAAGCCGCGCCGGTTGGCTTTGAAATTCGCCCAGCGCCTTTGATTGAGAGGAGACGCCTTAGCCATGGTCACGGACCTCGAAATCAATTCGTGGATCGACCATGTGATAGGCGATATCGGTGACGACGTTCAGCACCAGGCCAATCAGGCTGAACACATAAAGCGAGCCGAACACCACCGGGTAATCGCGGTTTACGACAGCTTCAAAGCTGAGGAGGCCCAGGCCATCCAGCGAGAACATCACCTCGATCAACAGCGCGCCGGTGAACAATGTGGCAATCAACGCCGACGGAAAGCCCGCGATCACCAGCAACATGGCATTGCGGAATACGTGCCCATAAAGAACCTGATCCTCGCTCAAACCCTTGGCGCGCGCGGTCAGCACATACTGTTTGTTGATCTCATCCAGGAAGGTGTTTTTGGTCAGCATGGTCAACTGCGCCAAGCCGCCGATGGTCAGGGCGGTCACCGGCAGCACCATGTGCCACAGGTAGTCGATGATTTTGCGCGGCGTAGAAAGCGCGGCCCAATTTTCCGACACCAGCCCGCGCAAGGGAAACCACTCCAGATACCTCCCGCCTGCAAACACCACGATCAGCAACAGGGCAAACAAAAATGCAGGAATGGCATAGCCCACAAAGATCGCAGCCGACGTGGCGGCATCGAACGGTGTGCCGTCGCGCACGGCTTTGCGGATGCCCAATGGAATTGAGATGCCGTAAATCAACAGCATGGACCACAGGCCCAGCGACAGTGATACCGGCAGCTTGTCGGCGATCAGGCTTAAGACCGATTGTGATTTGTAAAAGCTCTCGCCTAAATCAAACACGGCGAAGTCGGCCAGCATTGCGACGTAGCGTTCGGGTGCTGGCTTATCAAACCCGAATTGTTGCTCCAACCTTTTCACCAGAACCGGGTCCAGCCCTTGCGTGCCGCGGTACCCGTTGCCGCGCTGGGTTATGCCCGTGCCGCCTTGGTGGCCGCTGACATCGGTGCGCGTACTGCCCATGCTGCTGCTGTTCAGGCCCTGAAACTCGGCCAGCATACGCTCAACCGGTCCTCCTGGCGCGATCTGCACAATCAGGAAGTTGATGGTGATGATGCCCAGAAGCGTGAGCGGGATCAGCGCAAGGCGGCGAAGAATATAAGCAACCATGGCTTACAGTATCACCGTTCGTGCGATGTCTCACTACTTGCGGGCGGCTTTGCGCTCGGCGTCGATCTTGGCGGCCTTGGCTGTGTCCACCCACCAGGTCGCGATGTGTGGGCCCTGCAACGGCGTGCGCGCCGGGTGGCCGAACTTGTCCCAATAGGCCCACCAGATTGCACCGTGGCTCAGCATGGGTACGGCGTACCAGTTCCACAACAACACGCGGTCCAGCGCCTTTACGTGTGCGACCAGGGATTCGCGGCTTTTGGCTTCGACCAATCCGTTGATGATCGCATCCACGGCTGCGTCCTTGATGCCGCCTAAGTTGCGTCCGCCGTCGCGCGTTGCCGCATCCGATCCCCAGATTTCGCGCTGTTCGTTGCCGGGCGACATGCTTTGGCCGGGCCCGCCCACCATCATGTCGAAGTCGTAGGTGTTCAGGCGGTTGACGTACTGCGTCACATCCACCAAACGCACTGTGCCCTTAATGCCAAGGCGCGCCAAATTTTGCAGGTACGGGTTCACCCATTTTTCCAGATTTTGCTGGAACAATAAAAACTCGAACTGAAACACCTCGCCGGTCTTGGCGTTGGTCAGCACGCCGTTTTTGGTTTGCCAGCCAGCCGCAGTAAGAAGGTTGCGCGCTTTCAGCAGGTTCTCGCGGGCATTGCCGCTGCCGTCGGTCCGGGGGGCCGAGAAGGGCGCGGTAAACACCTCGGGCGGAATTTTGTCTTTCAGCTTTTCCAGAACTTGCAGCTCTTCGCCTTGTGGCAAATCAGTCGCCGCCATCTCCGAGCCGGTGAAGTAACTGTTCATGGGGGCGTACAAACCATGGGACAGCGTCTTGTTGCCCCAATCAAAATCAAACGCGAGCGCCAAGGCCTGACGCACGCGGATGTCAGAGAACTTTGCGCGGCGTAAGTTCAATACAAACGTCTGGATGCTGTCGGGCTGGCCGTCGGTCAGGTTTTCCTTCTTTATCAGGCCCGCCTT
>JAEUKL010000175.1 GCA_016793005.1 Rhodospirillaceae bacterium
AGGGGAACTGGAAAATGTCGAAGAAATTTGCATCAGCCAGCAACATTTCTTCATAAAACACGTCCGAGCCGCGCTTGATCACGGGGCGTTGCTGGCTGACGCGCGTCGCGGCTTCAATCTCCGAGAAATCCTTTTGCAAAGCCGCCATGGCCGCACCCGGCGAGGTCACGGCAAACAGCGGTGCACGGCCAGGGATATCGAAGCGTGTATGAACGCGGTAGATGCTCTCGTTACCGGGAATCCAGCGGTCGTACGAAAGTTCATCGCGCACAAACAGCAAGATCAGCAAACAGGCGGCCAAACCCACGGCCAACCCGAAGATGTTGATCGACGAGTACAGCTTGTTCTTGAACAGGCCGCGCACGGCTACAGTGAAGTAATTGCGAAGCATGGTCGGGGTCCCCCTGCCCTGGCGATCTAGGCTGCGGCAGATGCGGACGCATGGCCCACATCGACGACATGGCCGTCCAAGAGGTTGATGATGCGGCCGGCATAACCGGCATCTGTGGGTGAGTGCGTCACCATCACGATGGTCGCACCCTCTTTGTTCAACTCGCGCAGCATCGCCATCACTTCGGCGCCGTGTTGCGAGTCGAGATTGCCAGTGGGCTCGTCGGCAAGGATCAGCGAAGGGTCAGCCACGACAGCGCGCGCAACCGCCACGCGCTGCTGCTGACCACCCGAAAGCTGGCCCGGCAAGTGGCCGGCGCGATGCGCGATGCCCACTTTCTCCATCACCGCGTTCACGCGCGTGCGGCGCTCGGCCGCCGGAATGTCATGATAGAGCAATGCCAGTTCGATGTTCTCGAACACCGTCAATTCGTCGATCAGGTTAAAGCTTTGGAAGATGAAGCCGATGTTGCGTTTGCGTAAATCGGCCAGTTGCGCTTCCGAATGCCCGGCAATGTCCTCGCCTTTGAATTGGTACGAACCGCTGGAGGGCGTATCGAGCATGCCGATGATGTTCAGCAACGTCGATTTGCCGCACCCCGACGGGCCCATCATGGCGATGAACTCGCCCTGACGCACATCGACGTTGATGGAATTCAGTGCGGTCGTTTCGACGTCCTCGGTGCGATAAACTTTCGAGAGATTTTGCAAGGCCAACATGGGTTAATTCCTTCTGTCTGTGAAATGGGTGCGAGTTATTGGGTGAGTTGCAGGCGGTCTTTATCCAGGAACGCGGTGTACGGAGAGGTGACGACCTTCTCGCCCGGCTCCAGGCCATCAAGCACTTCGATGTAGCGGGCGTTGCGGCGACCCATGCGGACGTTGCGGCGTACGGCTTGGCTGCCGTCTTCCGAGACCACGAACAGCCACTGGCCGCCCGTATCCTGGTAGAAGGCGCCGTCCGGGATCATCAGCGCTTCAGTGGTATCACCCAACGTCAGCTTCAGTTGCACCGTCTGGCCACGGCGAACGTCGGACGGCGGCGCATCCTTGAACGTCAGGTCGACGTTGAACTTGCCGTCACGCACCTGCGGATAAACTTTGACGATAGTCAGATCATAGGTGCGGTTTCCCGCCGTCAGGGTTGCGGGCTGACCGATGTCGATGCGGCCCAGATAAAACTCGTCGATATCCGCCTGGATTTTATAGCGCGATGGATCGTCGATCTGCCCCACGCGCGTACCGGGCGCCAGGCTTTGGCCCACTTCAACGCTGAACGCCGTCAGTTTGCCGGCGATGGGCGCCTTCACGTGCAGGCTTTCGACATTCTTGCGCGCGAATTCCAGGCTATTGCCAAGCTGCGTGGTCGCTTCACGCATCTGCGCCAATTGCACGCCTTGCAGGCGGGCATTGGTACGCTGGCTGTCTTGCACCACGGCGCGCTTGGCGACGTAGTAATTGTACTCGTCTTGGGTTTTTTGCATTTCGACATCGGACACGGCACCGGTTTTCACCAGCGCTTTGCGGCGCTCCAGCGTGCGGCCCAGCGTGGTGATCTGGTACTCGATCTCCACCAAATCGCGCGCATGCTGCAAACGGTCGCGCTCTAAGGTCAGCTCGATGTTGCGCATGCTGTTCAACTGCTCGGTCACGTTGGCTTCGCTGGTGATGACAGTCAGTTGCAGCGAGGTGTTGGACAACTCGACGATGGACTGGCCGGGCTCTAGGGTCGCCCCGTCTTCCACATGGATCTTTTCCACGCGGCCACC
>JAEUKL010000180.1 GCA_016793005.1 Rhodospirillaceae bacterium
ACAACGCGCGCTGGCCTTGTACGCACACATGCAAGCTGACATCTCACATCACGCTGCCGACCCTGCCGTGCGCGAAAAAGCCGACGATATGGTTGGGCTGCTGACCCCCATCGTGAAAGCTTCGGGCACCGACATGGGCTCCGAGATCACCAACATGTGCCTGCAGGTGTACGGCGGCCATGGCTACATCAAAGAGTGGGGCATGGAGCAGATGGTGCGCGACGTGCGCATCACGCAAATCTACGAAGGCACCAACACCATTCAGGCCTTGGACCTGATCGGCCGTAAGCTCGGCATCGCCGGCGGTCGCCTGTTCAAGGGTTTCGTGGCGGAAACCGACGCCATGCTGGCCCGCTTGAAGGGCCGCAACGACTTGGCGGAGTTCGTGGCACCCTTCAAAGATGCGCGTGATAAATTGGTCGCCGCGACACAATGGATTACCGAGCAATCCGCCAAAGACGCCAACCTGCGCGGTGCAGTCGCCAACGACTACCTGCGCATGTTTGCCTTAACCACGATGGCGTGGATGTGGGTCGAAATGGCCGACCGCGCCATCACCAAGAAAGATGCCAGCGATCCGTTCTATGAGGGCAAGCTGCACACCGCGCGCTTCTTTATGGCCAAAGTGCTGCCGCAAATTGCCGCCCACGACGGCCTGATCCGGACCGGCAGCACGCCGGCCATGGCCGTGCCGGAAAGCTTCTTTTAGTTGTTGCACCTGACGTGATTCCGTCGGGAACAGTGCGCGTCACGCTGGTTTTCGGACTGGCGTTGATTGCGCTGATCCTGGCTGCGGCCCTGCTGGCTCCGCGCATGATCGACATGCGCAGTGCGGTGCCGATGATCGCTGCCGACCTCAGTCGTGCCTTGGGTCAGCCGGTGCAAGTGCGCGGCGATGCGCTTCTCAGCCTGGTTCCGGCACCGCGCCTGATCGTACGGGATGTGGCGACCGTGCCGGGCGATCCGTTGACGCTGAATGCTGACGAGGTGCGCGCGGATCTGGCGTGGGGCGATTTACTGCTGGGCAATTACAGCATCTCGACTCTTGAACTGGTGCGCCCGGTGCTTGATCTGCCGATCACAGGGCTCGACGTGGCGGCTGAGTTGCCGCGCCTGTCGATCACGCGTGGGCAGGTCAAAATTCGCAACCGCGAAAATACCTTCGCCCTTGAGGCTGTGGAGGCCGAGGTATTGCCTCAGCCGAACGGCGGCCTCGCATGGTCTGCATCGGGCATTCTAGATGGTTTGGTTCTGGAGACCGAGGGGCGCATCGGCGTGCGGTCCAAAGCGGGCGCACAGAACATGCAAGCCACCATTAAACTTCCGGAAGCAGATGTGGCCCTGGATATCTCGGGTGTGCAGACGGCGGACAAAGGGTTTGCGGGCCGCGCCACTGTGACCGCGCTTCATGCCTGTGACGTTATGACGTTGTCGCGCGTGCTCGATCTGCCGCCGCAGCGCTGGCCGATCATGCGCGAGCCACTCAAGGCGCAGGCTGAGTTGGTTGCCGTCGGCGATGGTGTAACGCTAAGCCAGGGCGAGCTTGCACTCGCAGATCAAACGGCCGCGTTCGGCGCAACATTTTCAATGGGTGCGCAGCCGACATTTTCAGTTGCCGCCGAGTTGCGCAATATCGACCTGGCGCCGTGGCTGCCGGCGGGCCCAAAACAGCCAGCCCCCATTGAGCCCAAGTTTTTGGATAAATTGCTCGTCACGGCTGCGCCCTGGCAGGGCGATATAAAGATCAATGGTCTGGCGCTGCGGCTTGGGGATCAGATTTTGCGCGATTTTGCGCTGGATGTCCGTGCTGCTCCGGATCAAACAGGCCTACCCCAGACGGCGATCCGTAACGCAGCAATTACTTTGCCGGGGCAAACGCGATTGTCATTCGCGGGGCTATGGAATGATGACGCCGAGGCGCTGGACGGAACATGGCGCGTCCTGAGTGCAGATCTGCGCAGTTTGCTGGCGTGGGGCGGTTTGGCCGCCGATACGCTTCCGGCGGGGCACTTCAGTAGCCTCAGTGCGACAGGTTTGGTTCAAGCCGGCGACCGCCTCTTTGCTTTGGATGATGTCTCCATCGAGATGGATGGCAGCCAGGCGACGGGCCGCATCGCGTTTGGCCTTGGCTCCGACGCGCCGACAACCATCAATCTCGATATCGACCGCCTTGCGCTGGATGTATACGGGCCTTTCCTGGCGGGCGTTGCGACCGTTATGCGCGACGATGCGCCTTTGCCGACGGCGCAATCGGACAGCTATGGGGTGAAGCCGCTCACGCCATGGCTTGCGGCGCTCTCCAAACAGCGTGGCAATGTGCGGATCGCCATCAAACAAGCTTCATGGAAAGACGCCCTCAGTGGCTCATTCGGTCTTGATCTGGCTTTAAGCGACGGTGCGGCCGATATCCGTTCGCTCGCGTTTGAGGATGCATCGGGATTGGCGTTGTGGATGGGCGGCAAGGTGCGCAGCCTGGGCGGTGTGCCGCAGGCTGAAGGTGTTCAGGTCGACGCCAAGATTGCCGATGTGCCCCGATTTGTGCGCAGTCTGGGCGGCAGTATACCCCAAGGCTTGCGTGTGGCGGGGCCATGGTCGCTGACGGGCACAGTCAGTGGGTTGTTGTCCGAAGTGGGCGTCAACGTTGACGGCAAGATAGGTCCGCTAATGCTTAAATCTGCGGGCACGCTGAAAGTGTCGGATACAGGCTCGGATTACGAGGGGCGCGTGACGCTTTCACACCCCAGCGCCAACGATCTGCGGGCGGTATTGTCGTCAGGCACATCCTTTGCAGGCAAGCTCAACGGCCCTGTCGAGATTACCGCCAACATCAAAGCCGGCGCGCAGCAGACGGAAGTTACCAATATTGATTTCAGCTTTGGCCCTTATGGATTCCAGGCTCAGGCCATTGTGAATGATGCGGTTGATCCGCGCTCGGTCAGTGTTTCGGTTTCGGATATCAATCTTGATGTGACAGCGCTGACACAGACGGCGTTTCTGCCGATCCCTCGGCCCGGCGATTGGAGCGGCATTGTTACATTAGCGGGCCAGCGCTTGAAATCGTCGCTCTTTGAGGCGCGGGATTTCTCGGCGCGCTATGCGATTTCAAAAAATAATGTCGAACTGTCCGAGTGGACCGGCAAGCTGTTCGAGGGCCGCGCGCAGTTGGCCCTGAAGTGGGCAAAGACGCCTAACCCCGAGAAGCCTGAACAGTGGTCGCATGCCGTGCAAGGGCAGGTCGTGGTCAATGATGCCAATGCGGCGTTGGTTATTCCTGGGCTACCGTCTAAAACAAAAGGTGATCTTACGTTCAGCTTTGCGGCGGCGGCATCGGATGCTGCGGCATGGTCCAAAACCTTGGGAGGAACGGGCGAGTTTCATCTCACATTGCCCGCCAGCGCGACGTTGAAAAACACCGGCGTGTTAGCGCCGTTGTCGGCCGTTGTCCGCGCCGAAGCGCCTGATGGCCGCACACCAACGGTAGTGGAAAGCACTGGCGCATTCACGATGTCTGCCGGCGTTGTAAGCTTCAACGACCTAACGGTGCGCGCTAATGCCTATAGCGCAACCTTCGGCGGCGATATCGACTTCAACCGCGATACGTTCAACCTCAAAGGCACGTTGCGGCTGCGCGACCGGGGCCTGATCGCGGGGCCATCGGCGCAACTGGTGCTGCCGCCTATCGTACCCATGACCATCACAGGGGCGTTGCAGGCCCCCACCATCAAGATGGATGTCTCTCAACGTTGAGATTGCACGTGCTTTAGCACATAGAGCCGCGCCGCACTTGAAAGGTTGCCGGGCCGATCCGCATCAATCCGCGTCAGCAATTCCGCAATCGTGACCTTATCGGTTTCAGCGATCTTCTTCAGTTCCTCCCAGAACTCGTCTTCCACCGAAATGCTGGTGCGGTGGCCCGAGAGTTTGACGGAACGTTTTTTGATAGTCGTCGACATTATGGTGTGGGGCCGATCATGTCTTGCGGGCGCACCCATTTGTCGAAATCGGACTCGCTGACATGGCCGAGCTTCAATGCGGCCTGTTTGAGCGTTAGATTTTCATGGTGCGCAAGTTTGGCGATGCTGGCGGCTTTGTCGTAGCCGATGTGCGGTGCTAAGGCTGTGACCAGCATCAGCGACTCTTCCAGATGCCGTTGCACGGTGGCGCGGTTCACTTCAAGGCCCGTCACACAATTTTCGGTGAAACTCACGCAGGCATCAGCCAACAGCCGGATCGAGCGCAGCACATTGGCGATGATGACGGGCTTGAACACGTTGAGTTCCAGGTGCCCGTAAGAGCCTGCAATCGTGACGGTGGTGTGGTTGCCCATTACCTGCGCACAGACCATCGTCATGGCCTCGGCCTGCGTGGGGTTTACCTTACCCGGCATGATCGACGAGCCCGGCTCGTTTTCCGGTAGCGCCAATTCGCCGAGCCCAGCGCGCGGGCCCGAACCCAGCAGGCGAATATCGTTGGCGATTTTCATCAGTGATACGGCCAGTGTGTTCAACACGCCCGAGCATTCCACCAGCGAATCATGGGCGGCCAGGCCTTCGAAAAAATTTGGCGCGGGCGTAAAGGGCAAGCCCGTCAACGTTGAAAGCTCTTCGGCAAACTTTTCAGCAAAGCCCGCTTTCGCATTTAGACCTGTGCCGACAGCCGTACCGCCTTGGGCCAGACGCAGCAAGGCCGGCTTTGTGTTCTGTACGCGTTCGATCCCAAATCGCAACTGTGTCGCGTAGCCCGAAAATTCCTGGCCCACGGTCAGAGGGGTTGCGTCTTGAAGGTGCGTGCGGCCAATCTTCACGATGTCGGCAAAATCTTTTGCTTTGCCATCCAGTGCTGCATGAAGCTGCTTCAGCGCCGGCAGCAAGCGGCGCTCTAACTCGATCACAGCCGCAATGTGCATCGCCGCCGGAAAACTGTCGTTTGATGACTGGCCTTGATTCACGTGATCGTTAGGGTGCACGGGGGCTTTGCCGCCGCGGCCTTTGCCTAAAATCTCATTGGCGCGGCCTGCAATCACTTCATTCAGGTTCATGTTGGTCTGGGTGCCCGAGCCGGTCTGCCAGATCACCAGCGGAAACTCATCATCAAGCTTGCCGTCGGCCACTTCGGTGGCGGCGGCGGCAATGGTGTCGGCGATAGAGCCCGGTAACGCACCCATAGTTTTGTTCGCCAATGCGGCTGCTTTTTTCTGCAAACCGAAGGCATGAATGAGCGGCAGGGGCATGCGTTCTCCGCCGATTTTGAAGTTACCGAGGCTGCGCTGCGTCTGCGCACCCCAGTAGCGTTCGGCAGGCACATCAATCGCACCCATGCTGTCGGTTTCGCTGCGCATTTTTGCCGTCATGCAACACCTATGCTTTGGCCAAGCCTGAAAGAAACTGAGATATGGCGTCAAGCGCGCTGTTCAAGTTCCCCTCATGCGTATGCCCGCTGGCCTTGCGTGGCTTTAAGTCATGATCGCCATCGGGCAGCCAGTGTACGGCAATGTGGGGCGATAGTGTAATGGCCTCGACGGCCGGGCGGTCACCCAAGGCATCGCGCTCGCCCTGGCAGATCAGCGTTCGCGTTTTCAAGTGCTCCAGGTGCGCGATGCGCGGCTTGTCGCGCTTGCCGGCCCCGTAAAATGGATACCCCAAGCACATCAGGCCGGTCACATTCATCTCATCGGCGATCATGCTGGCCATGCGTCCGCCCATGGACTTGCCACCGATGATGATGGACTTGGCATCGCATACCGCAATGGCGGCGCGCCATGTGTCCAACAAAACCGCTGCCGGGTTGGGTGGTTTCTTTGCGCCATTGATGCGCCGTGCCGCCATGTAGGGAAATTCAAATCGCCCGACGCGCATGCCAAGGGCGGCAACCCCTTCGGCAAAGAAGCTCATGAACGGTGTATCCATCGGCGCGCCTGCGCCATGGGCCAGCAGTACAACCGTTTCCGCCGCCGACGGGCCGTTCCACAAAAACGCTGGCGGCTCAGAGTCCATGGTCGAGACCCATCAAAAACAGCCAAAAGAGATCGGGTGAGGGAAAGCCGAGTGCGTGCATGTCGTGATGTTTAAGCCGTTGCAATCCAAACCGAATTTCTTTGTCGAAAGTAATTGCGTTTACGTTGAAGCACAACCGGTCGCGGCTTTGCGTGGCCGAAAGTGTCAGGCGCGCACCTGCGCTGTTATGGGTTAGCCTTGCACTACTTGCATTGCTGCGGGCCATTTCGCGAAATTGACTTCGCCGCGCCCGCACCGGACAAGAGCCGTCCTTTTTTACACTGGTGTGCCATGGCTGTTGCGGTTCCGTTTCGTCATCTGTTGCTTGCGGTGCTTGTCATCGCGGTGTGGGGCAGCAACTTCGTCGTCATCAAAGCAGGGCTGGACCATCTGCCGCCGCTGCTGTTTGCAGCTTTGCGCTTCTTCTTCGCGTTCTTCCCGGCGGTGCTGTTCATCCCGCGCCCTAAAGTCAGCCTCACTAATTTAAGCCTCTATGGGCTTTTCATCGGCGTGGGGCAGTTCGGCTTGTTGTATGTGGCGATGAACGGCCACATCTCGCCGGGCTTGGCGTCGCTGATCGCGCAGACCAATGCGTTCTTCACCATTGGTCTAGCGATGGTCATGAGCGGTGAGCGCGTGCGTCCGATCCAGGTGGCGGCTCTTGCATTGGCTGTCGCGGGCATCGGCGTCATCATGACGCACACCGACGGCGACACGACGCCCTTGGGCATCGGCCTGGTATTGCTGGCGGCCCTCAGTTGGGCGGGTGGCAACATGGCCTCGAAAGCGGCCGGCCAGATCAACATGGTGGCCTACGTGGCGTGGTCCAGCATTTTTGCCGTGGGGCCGTTACTGGTGCTGTCGGCCATCTTCGAGCAGGGCCAGGTTGCGGCCCTCGCGCACATGACGCTGCCGGTTTGGGTGGCCGTGCTCTATCAGTCGTGGGGCAACAGCCTGTTTGGCTTTGCGGTGTGGGGTTGGCTGCTGGTGCGTTACCCGGCCGCATCCATAGCACCCTTGTCGCTGCTGGTGCCGGTGTTCGGCATGGGGCTATCGGCCTTGATCCTGGCGGAACCGCTGCCGGTGTGGAAGCTGACGGCTGCCGCCCTGGTGATGGGCGGGCTCGCGCTGAACGTCTTCTGGCCGCATGTGGTGCGGCTGATGAACCGCCCGGCGCAGCGCATGATTGACTAGGCCGTGCTCTGCACGATTGAGTAGGCCTTGCCCGCCTTATACATGCGCCTTTAACATCATAGGCTATGCCGTCGATGTTGGAAAAGCGCTGGGCTCATGTCTGCAGTCTCTCTGCCTGCTGCCTCTGATCTGATTACCGGGAAAACACGCGGCGGCACCGAACTGATGTTCGATGGCCTGATGGCGCGGTTGCCCGCAGCACTGAAAGACGCTTTCCAGATCATTCCCTCACGCGTGCGCGATCTCGACCCCGTGCGCCCCCGGCTGTTGTGGCTGCACGACCTGCCGAACGATCCTGAATCCGCAAAGCTGGCCGACGCTGAATATCGCAAAGCGTTTCGCAAAATCATCTTCGTCTCGCATTGGCAGATGGAGCGCTATCACGAGGTGCTGAACGTGCCGTACAGCGAAGCTGCGGTGCTGAAGAACGCCATTGAACCCATTCCGGCGCACAAAAAACCGGACGGGCCCATCCGCCTGATTTATCACACCACGCCGCATCGTGGTTTGCGTCTGCTGGTGCCGGTGTTCCAGAAGTTGTGTGAACTCCACGACGATATTGAACTGGACGTGTACTCGTCGTTCAAAGTCTACGGTTGGGATCATTACGACGCTGAATTCGAGCCGGTGTTTCAGGCGTGCCGCGATCACCCGAAAATCCGCTATCACGGCGCAGTGCCCAACGATCAGGTGCGCGCCGCTTTGCAGCAAGCGCATATCTTTGCGTATCCGTCGATCTGGCCGGAAACGTCATGCATCGCGGCCATCGAGGCGTTATCGGCGGGCTGCCTTGTGGTCTGCCCTGGCTTTGCGGCTTTGCCCGAAACCACGGCCAACTTCGCGCTGATGTACCCCTACACCGAGGATGTGAACGCGCACATGAACGCATTTGCCAATGTGCTGAACAACGCGATCACCTACTACAAAGCCAATCGCCAGGCCTTACAGCCGCGCCTGCAATTCCAGAAGCAGTACTGCGATGCGTTCTACTCGTGGGACGTGCGCCTCGACGAGTGGGTGTCGCTAATGCAGGGACTGCTGGCACGGCAATAGTAATATTGCTGTCGTCCTCGGGCTTGACCCGAGGACCCAGGGTTACAGAGCGCTGAATCTACGGGACTGCAATCTCCTCATAGAGATCGCGCCAAGTTGGGTTTGTTTTCTCTATGAGCTCAACTTTCCACGCCCGAACCCAGTGTTTGATGTTTTTCTCGCGCTGAATGGCCGTGGTCGGATCATCGTACTGTTCGAAATGAACAAGCCGATGAACGCCGTACTTTTCGGTGAAACCTTTAACGACTTCGGATTTATGCTCATGAATGCGGCGAACAAGATCGTTCGTCACGCCGACATAAATTGTGCCGTTGCGCTTACTCGCAAGAATATAAACTGTGAAATGCTCGGTCATGCACCGAGCATGACGCTCTGGACCCTCGGCCACCGCTGCAGCAAAGCTGCAGCGGGTTTAAACAGTTTGCGGGCGTAGCCCGCTGGCCCGAGGGTGACGTTAGATTAAAAAGGGCGCTTACGTCAGCTTCGTGAAGAAGTCGTTGCCCTTGTCGTCGACGATGACGAACGCGGGGAAGTCTTCCACTTCGATCTTCCAGATCGCTTCCATGCCGAGTTCCGGATACTCGATCACTTCCACTTTCTTGATCGACTTTTCAGCTAGGCTCGCGGCAGCGCCACCGATGGAGCCCAAGTAGAAGCCGCCATGCTTTTTGCAGGCATCTGTCACAGCTTTCGAGCGATTGCCTTTGGCCAGCATGACCATCGAGCCCCCTGCGGCTTGCAGGTCATCGACGTAGCTATCCATGCGGCCTGCCGTGGTGGGGCCGAAGGAGCCCGACGCGTAACCGGTCGGCGTTTTGGCCGGGCCTGCGTAATACACCGGGTGGTTTTTCATGTAGTCGGGCAAGCCTTGGCCTGCATCAATGCGCTCTTTCAGTTTGGCGTGCGCGATATCGCGCGCGACCACCAACGGCCCCGACAACGAGACGCGCGTCTTGATCGGGTACTGCGACAAAATCTTCCGAATCTCTTCCATCGGCTTGTTGAGGTCGATCTTCACCACATCCGACGACAACTTGTCTTCGCGCACTTCCGGCAAATACTGCGCCGGGTTGGTTTCGAGTTGTTCCAGGAACACGCCGTCCTTGGTGATTTTGCCCAGCATCTGACGGTCGGCCGAGCACGAGACACCGATGCCCACCGGGCACGAGGCGCCGTGACGCGGCAGACGGATCACGCGCACATCGTGGCAGTAGTACTTGCCGCCGAACTGCGCGCCGATGCCAAGCCCGCGCGTCATGGCCAGTACTTCTTTTTCCATTTCGACATCGCGGAAGGCCTGGCCATGCACGCCGCCCTTGGTGGGCAGATGGTCGAGATAGCGCGCGGACGCCAGCTTTACGGTTTTCAGTGTCAGTTCCGCCGAGGTGCCGCCGATGACGATGGCCAGGTGGTACGGCGGGCAGGCCGACGTGCCGATGTGTTTCACTTCTTCTTCCAGGAATTTTTTCAAGCCCGCCGGGTTCAGCACGGCTTTGGTTTTCTGGAACAGGAACGTTTTATTGGCCGAGCCGCCGCCCTTGGCCATGAAGAAGAATTTGTACGCATCGCCGGGAGTCGCGAACAAATCGATCTGGGCGGGCAGGTTGTTGCCGGTGTTCTTTTCATCAAAAAGAGACGTGGGGCTCATCTGCGAGTAGCGCAGGTTCAGCTTCTGGTAGGCTTCGGCCACGCCCGCACTGATGGCGCTCGCGTCGTCGCCATCGACGTAAATATTCTGCCCCTTCTTGCCCATCACAATGGCCGTGCCGGTGTCTTGGCACATGGGCAGCACGAAACCGGCCGAGATGTTGGCGTTCTTCATCAGTTCCAGCGCAACGAAGCGGTCATTGGGTGAGGCTTCGGGGTCATCCAGAATCGCGCGCAGCTGTTTCAAATGACCCGGGCGCAACAAGTGCGACACATCGCGAAACGCTTCAGCGGTGAGTTTGGTAATGGCCGACGGCGCAACGGTCACGAGTTTTTGGTTGCGGAAGGTTTCCAGCGCTACGCCGTCGCTTGAGAGTTTGCGGTAGGGCGTTTCGTCGTGACCAAGCGGGAACATCTCGGAAAATGCGGCGTCGAGCATGGGCGTATCCATTCGTGACTACATGAGAATGAAAGTGGGCGCCGGTAAAGCGGCGCGGTTTTTACTTCTTACGAAAAGTATCCAGCGTCACCACGTTGTTACCTTCAACGCTGCTGTCTTCGGCGGCGCGGACAATGGTGGGGCGGGCGGCTTCTTTGGTTTTGGCCTCTTTGGGCTTCAACTCCTTGGGCTTCGACGCAGGCGTGCCCAGGGTGGAGACTTTCTCTTCCTCGGCCAAGGCTTCGGCGTCTTCGTCGGCGCCGGTTTTTTCCTCGAATTCCACATGGAATTGCAGGCCGAATTTCGCGTGTGGGTCGGCGAACGCCGTCACGGCCGCAAAGGGGATTTTCAGGCGCTGGCTTTGGCCCGAGAAGCTCAGCGTAATCTCGAACCCGTCGTCGTTGACCTTCAGGTCCCAGAACTGGTGCTGGAGGACGATGGTCATTTCATTGGGATGGAGGGCGCGCAAGCTTTCGGGCATCCGCACGCTGGGGTGGGTGGTGTCGAAGGTGATGTAAAAATGGTGCGA
This sequence comes from Rhodospirillaceae bacterium, assembly GCA_016793005.1. Lineage (GTDB taxonomy): Bacteria > Pseudomonadota > Alphaproteobacteria > Rhodospirillales > Rhodospirillaceae. Next base: position 10,856 of record JAEUKL010000180.1, read on the forward strand.
GCCGGGCAGGCCTTGGGACTCGGTAATGCGCAACGCCTGGCGCAACACGCCGCGCAGCGCATCTTCGACCATCCGTTCGTAACTTAAACTCGACACGGCCATCCCAAATGCCCAGGAAATCTTTGAAACCTAAAAACGAATCTGTGCCGCCATTTTCCCCTGCACGGGAACCGACTGCAATGGTCTAAAAGAGGTATAACCGGATGATTTTAACGGGGAAAGTGGAGGGGCTTCTGTTGCCCGGTGCCCCTCCGAACCGCGTCTTAGACTAAGTGTCTAGCGGCCGTTAGGCGGCGAGACGGACGTCTTCAACGAGTGCAACGTTGTCGTTGGCACTTTTAAAATGGCCCGATAACGGCGGAACCATGCCGGGAACAAGCATTGCCTTTACCACGCCCGTCGATCCTGGATCGGCCCCATAGGCGGCCCAGGTTTGAACCTGGAACCGCAATTGGTGGAGCCGCCGGGCACTGCCCCCGGGTCCGAAACGTTTATTTCGCAATACGTTTAGCGCCATAGCTGCCGAAGCAGCAGGGTTAATATAGGGGCAAAGTGGTTAATTCGCTACTGCCGAGCGGCGAGTTTGGCAGGGCGTTTTTGGGCCTTGTTTTGGGGCGGTTTTGCGCCGAGGTCGCCCGCAACCGCGTAAAGTTGGGTCACCAGCGACATGGTGGCGGGTGATCTCGTGCTGTTGCGTCGGTAGGAGAGCGTAATGGGGTTGGCCCAGGTGGCCAAATCCGCATCCAGGGGAATGACCGACAGCGCCCCCGAGGCCAGTTCCGGCGCAAACAAGTGTTCCGGCAGGACCGCCAGGTGCTGCCCGTGGCTCAGTACGGCGCGCGCAAACGTCACCGAAGTTGTGTTGAGGGCCGCTGTGGGCGCTTTCAACTTGTGAGCGGCGAACAGGGCATTCACGTTTTTCGCCATGGTGGCGGTGCGCCAGCCCAGCATCCACGGATGATCCAGCGTCTGCGCCAGTTTCACTTTGCGCTGGTTCGGCCCATTTTTTTGTACCAGCGGGTGTGATGCGCCGGCCAGCAGCCGTACAGGCTCTTGCGAAATCACTTCGGAAATCACCAGCGGGTTGTCGCGCGGATCGTCCTGCACGCACACAATCACATCCAGCGCACCGCGCAGCATCATGGGGGTGAGGGTGTCGGTGTTGCCGTCGATCACGGAAATCCGCAGCTTCGGGCGCGCGGCCGTGAGGCGCTGCACGGCTGCGGCGACAATGTGCCCCGCGGCCGTGGGGCCTGCGCCAATCATCAAACGGCCCGACTTCACGCCCAGCACATCATCCACATGGCGGTGAAACTGCTGGGCTTCGGCGTCGATGTTGCGGGCGTGGCTGGCCAGCATTTCTCCGAACTGCGTCAGGCTTAAGTTGCGCGTATCGCGGTCAAACAGGCGCACGCCTGTGGTGTCCTCAAGGCTGGCGATGCTTTTGCTTAAGGCTTGTTGGGTCAGGCCCAGCAATTTTGCAGCCGCAGAAAAGCTGCCGGTGTCGACGACAGCCAGGAAGTGCTTGAGCTGGCGCAGTTCCATCGTGGGGCCTCCATTCACGCCTATAAGGTGTAAATAAATACCTGAAGTTGTTACACGCGGCTACAGGTCTTCGGGCAGTGTTCGGCCATCAAACGACGGAGCAGGTGTGATGGGCGTGATTACAGACGCAATGCCGATGGTGGCCGATCAGGCCGGCGTATGGGACGGCGAGTACGTGCATTTGAACGAAAAGCACGAGGTTATCGACCGTCACAAATCGCGGCTGGTCTGCCGCTTGCAGGAAGATGACCCAGCGAATGCCAAACTGGCGCAGACCAACATCTACACCTGGGCCGATGGCAGCCGCGAAATCCGCTACTTCGAGACCTTGTTCAAAGGTGACAGATTGTGGGTCGACAACGACCTGATCAAAGGCTGGGTGGGTATGGATGCGCTGGACCTGACCAATCGCACGATCTTGGTGGGCTGGGTCAGCAAGCTCGATCCGGGTTTGAGCTTCTACGAGTTCATCACAGTGGCTTTGGGCGGCAACGCCAAGAACCGCACGTGGCACTGGTACCGCGAAGGCCGGTTGTTCCAGCGCACTGTTATCAACGAAGTACGCACATCCCGCGATTGGCAGTCTTATGATGATCCCAGCTACTACGCGTACAAACTGCGAGGCTCAAAATGATTGAGCAGTATGATCTGGTGCTGTGGCTCCATGTTGCTGTCATGGGCTACTGGCTTGGCAGCGATTTCGTCATCAACGCGCTGACGCATTACTTCAAGAACGCGCGTGATATGGCGCCCGCACAACGCATGAAGTTGTGGGATTTTCTGCTGCTGGTGGACCAGCACCCACGCAATGCCCTCATTCTGTCGCTGCCGTTGGGCTTTCA
>JAEUKL010000183.1 GCA_016793005.1 Rhodospirillaceae bacterium
GGCCACGCGCGCTGTCAGCACGCTCATATGAGCCGAAGCAACCATCGGATAGCGCCCACCGGGGATGTAGCAGCCCACGTTGTTCACCGGGATGTTTTTGTGACCCAGTTTCACGCCCGGCAGGGTTTCAACTTCGATGTCCTTCAGCGCAGCCTTCTGCGCTTCGGCAAAACGGCGGATTTGGGTTTGGGCGAACTTGATGTCGTTGATGGTCTCTTCCGAACAGGCATCCAAGCAGGCTTGAATCTCGGCCTTGGTCATCCGGAAGCTCTCGGCTTCGAACTTGTCGAACTTCTTCGACAGGTCACGCACCGCCGCATCCCCGCGCTTCTGCACATCGGCCAGGATGCCCGTGACAATCTCCCGGACTTTGGCTTCATCGGCGGCTTTGTTCTCGGTGGCCGCACCCTTCTTCAGATAACGAACGGACATAAACAGTGACCCTCCAGGACCAAGCAGCATGCGATGTTAGAGTGCAAACGGGCGCGGAGACTAGCCGCGCTTTGTATACACACCTAATTCAAACAGGCCGCTGCTCACACAGTGGCAAGAGAGTATAAGTTACTGAATTTTATGGCGAATTTCGGCCAATGGAGGCAGCGCCCCAAGTGGGCCAATCGCAGCCAGCGTCGGCACGCCGCTGAAAATACGATGAGCGGCCGCCCGAATACTGGCGGTATCAATTGTTTCCACGCGCTCAATCAACTCTGGCGCATTCAAGGGCCGCCCATAGACCACCAGCTGACGCGCGCGCTGCGAGCAGCGGTTGGACGGACTTTCCAACGACATCAGCAGCCCTGACTTGATTTGCGCCTTAGCGCGTTTGGTTTCCTCGGGCGTAATCGTGCCTGCCGCTTTGCGGATTTCCTCGCACAACACCGGGATCAGCTTCTGTACTTCGTCAGGGGCCGTGCCGGTGTAGATGGTGAAAAGTCCCGTGTCGGCGAATGACTGCGTGGACGAAAACACCGAGTAGGCCAGGCCGCGCTTCTCGCGAATCTCTTGGAATAATCGCGACGACATGCCCTCGCCCATCAGCACCGACAGCGCGCCGATGTTGTAGTAGTCGTCATCATTGTAAGGCACACCGGGGAACCCCAGCACCAAGTGCACCTGCTCCAGGTCGCGTTCTTCGCGGTACTCGCCGCCTTTGTAGATGCTGGACACGGTTTTAATGGCCGCCGTATCGCGGTAGCCCGTAAACGCCGCCTCAACCGTTTTCACAAACGCATCGTGATCGATGTTACCGGACGCGGCCACAACCGTATCGGACGCGGCATAGTGCTCGTGCAGATACGCCTTCAACTGTGCGGACGTAACCGAGCGCACCAGTTTCTCTGACCCCAACACCGGCCAGCCCATGGGCTGATCGGGGTAGGCCTTTAACTGGAACTGATCGAAAATAATGTCGTCGGGCGTATCGTTGACTTGCGAGATCTCCTGAACGATCACCTGCTTTTCACGCTCAAGCTCGTCCGGGTCCATGGTCGAGTTGAGGAGAATGTCGGCAATCACATCGGTCGCGAGTGCGGCATCATCCTTCAGCACCTTGGCGAAGTAGGCTGTGTGGTCGCGACTGGTGTAGGCATTCAGATGCCCACCGACGTTGTCCATCTCTTCGGCGATGGCTTGCGCCGTGCGGCGCGCCGTACCCTTGAACGCCATGTGTTCCAGCAGATGCGATATGCCGTTCACCTCGGCGGTTTCGTGCCGCGTCCCGACACTGACCCATGCCCCCAGGGCAACAGTCTCAACCGAATCCATGCGGTCAGTGATGACTCTCAGGCCGTTGGGAAGCGTGCTGACGTTGACGGACATGAAACTCCGATACTTGGATTTATGAGGTACTGCGCGCGTGCTTACGCCCGCTTTTAAGTATGACGTGCGTGCTTACGCCCACTTTTAAGTATGACGTGCGTGCTTACGCACGTACGCTTTGATCTGATCGAGGTCGTTGGGCAGCGTGGTAAAGCGCTCCTCGCGCGTCAACAGATCGGCCAGGTGCGGCGGCAACGCTGGGCGTTGGCCCATGGCCGATTGCACGGCGTCGGGGAACTTGGCCGGATGCGCGGTCGCCATGGCTACAACCGGTGTGCCCACCGGCAGTTTGGCGGCTTGCGCTGCCGCAACACCAATCGCCGAGTGCGGATCAAGCACATAGCCTGTCGCTGTATGCGTTTCCTTGATCACGCGCTTGATGCCATTATCGTCCAGCCGCGTGCCGCTGAACATTTGCAGAATGCGCGCATGCACCTTAGCGTCGACCGAGTATTCGCCGCTTTGTTTGAAGCGGTCCATCAGGCTGGTGACGGCAGCACCGTCATTGTCGTAGACGTCAAACAACAGGCGTTCGAAGTTGGACGAGATTTGAATATCCATTGACGGGCTTAAGGTCGGCACAACGCCGTTGGCCGTCATGGCGCCGGTTTCAAAATAGCGCGTGAGAATGTCGTTCTTGTTCGAGCCGACCGCAAATTTTGCAATCGGCAGTCCCATTTTCCGCGCGACATATCCCGCAAACACATTGCCGAAATTGCCCGTGGGCACGGCGAACGCGATCTCTTTGTGCGGCGCGCCCAAACGCAGCGCAGCCCAGGCGTAGTACACAACCTGCGCCATGATGCGCGCCCAGTTGATGGAGTTCACCGCCGATAGGTTGAGGTCGCCGCGCATGCGGCTATCAGCAAACATGTCTTTAACGAGGTTCTGGCAATCATCGAACGTGCCGGCGACAGCGATGTTGTGCACGTTCTTAGACAGCACAGTCGTCATCTGGTGGCGCTGCACGTCAGACACGCGACCCGCCGGATGCATAATGAAGATATCAACGGCGTCGCGGTCCTTGCAGGCTTCAATCGCCGCCGAACCGGTATCGCCCGACGTAGCGCTGACAACCGTGATGCGGCTTTTGCGCGCTTTCAGGACATGATCGAACAGCAATCCCACTAATTGCAACGCGTAATCTTTGAAGGCCAGCGTGGGACCGTGGAACAACTCCAGCGACCACAGGTTTGTATCGAGCTGCACCAAGGGCGCCACAGCTTTGTGCGTGAAGCCCGCGTAGGCGGCTTTCGTGATCTCGCCAATCTGCTTCTCAATGACGGACCCTTTCACAAAGGGGGCGATGATTCGCGCGGCCAGGCCTGCGTAATCGAGCGCGGCCATGGCGGCCCATTCGTCCTTGGTAAACGTGGGCCAAACCGCAGGCACGTACAGGCCGCCGTCCGTGGCGAGCCCCGCCAACAGAACGTCATCGAATCCAAGCTCGGGCGCGCGGCCCCGGGTGCTGATGTAACGCACCTCTACTCCTTATTTTTCAACATGTTAGGGCATAATCATGCCGCGTCGAAGGCGCGGATACTAGGTTTGGACGGCCCCTGGGGCAAGCACTCAGCCAAACCCCGCTGTCGCGTTTTAAATTTTAATGACGCAGCCAATGCGCGATTGATGGCCGTCTCTTTACACCCCAACAGAT
>JAEUKL010000193.1 GCA_016793005.1 Rhodospirillaceae bacterium
CGGCGGCGGGGCCTCGTTTGGTGACGATAACATGGGCACAGGCGGCAACCCCGATTGCGACACCGAAGGAAACTGCGGGCCGGGTGGCGGCGGTGGTGGCTCAAGCACCAACCCAGGTCGGGCGCCCGATGAAAACAGTAATCGTTGTGGGGGCCGAGGCGGCAATACGACCAATTTTGCGTCCAACGTACCGCATGCCACTAACTGCGAAGGCGGCGGCGCGGATCCGACATCCACCGCGGGAGCAAGCGGCGGCGGCAGTGCAGCGGGCGGCGTGTCGGTTCTTGGCAGTGGCGGCGCGGGCTACGATGGCGTGGACGATGGCCCGGCCGGTAATGCAGACGAAATTGGCGGCGGCGGCGGCGGCGGCGGTGTCCGCACGGCCGCCATGACATCAGGCGGCGGCGAGGCCGGTGCATACGACAGCGGGACCATCGACAATGATGGCGGCGTGCCGGATGACAACGGCTCGGGCTTTGGCGGCGGCGGTGGCGATGGTTTCGACGATTCAGCGACAATCGGCGCAACCGGTGAGTCGGCGCGCTCGACGATCACCGTCGGCAACGATGCAAGCGCGGGCGGCGCGTCTGATCCAGACTATGCCGGGACCGGTTATTGCACCTCAGGCGGATCGCCCTGTTCGAGCACGCCAGGCCGGGGCGGTGAAAGCAGCAGTTCAGCCGGCAAACCCGGCGCAGTCATTCTGCAATGGTGAGATAGCCCAGGATACTTGTTTAGATACAAAGGCTTCTTTGGGTCTTACGCCTAAGGGCTCGATTTTTGAAGCGAGAGGCATGGATGACATCATCGCGCAGTTTCGCAGCGCCATGATCAACACGAATTGCACCTGCCTCGAAACCATTGGCGTCCGCAAAAAGCGGCGGACCGCCTCATTTGCCCGTTCTTTCAGACACCGCAAAAAATAAAAGGCAGGAGCGTTATCGCCCCTGCCTTTTCAAGATCAACAACTTATCGTCTGAGAGCGTGGCTGCCCTAGAACTTGATCGACGTGCGAATGCCGAATTGACGCTTGTTCTGCGGCACCACCAGCACACCGTTGTAGGTGGTCAGCGATGACGTATCCATCGGCAGATCAAATTCCGAGAAGCGGACACAGGTATTCCAGTTGGTATCATTGAGCAGGTTCTTAACAAAAAACTCGATGTTCAGATCATCCCGCATCACGCCTGCACGGGCGCTGGCCAGGAAATAGCCGTCGCACGTCGCAAGGTTGTCGAGGTCGACAAACGTACGCCCAAAGTACGACACGTCGCCACGCACGAACCATTCCCAATTCTCGGTCAACTGATCGGTATAAGTCGAATTGACCGCACCCGACCATTTGGGGAAGCGCGGGTGGCGGTTGCCTTTAACGTTGGTGAACCCGGCGTACGCCTGGATGACGTTGGCGAACAATTCGGTAAACTTATTGCCCGAGTAATCGAAGCTAAACCCGGTGTTCCACTTTTCAGTCAGCTGGGCTTGGCTTTCAAATTCCAGCCCCCAGATCTTCGAACTACCGGCGACCGACGCCGTGATGGTCGAAATAAACGGACCCGTTGCTGTTCGTGCCGGCTGGCCGACCGTCGCTTCGTTAAAGGCCGCACCACGACAGCCGGTGGCCGTCGACGGCAAGTTGAACTCGCCGCACAACAGTTGGATGGGCACGTTCAGGCGGCTTTTCTTGTTTTGCCACTCGCCATAATAGGCCGCGATGTTGGTGTTCACGCGGTTATCGGCCCACTGCTGTTTCCAGCCCAGCTCGTAGCTGTCCAACACCTCCGCCGGAACCGAGGCAAAGACGTTGTTGGCTTCCAACTGTGCGCGTGATTGCGCGCTGGGCGATTGAATGTAAGGCGCGTTGGCTTCGCCCGGCAGCGTGCCGCGCGCGAAGCTGACATAGACGTTGGTGTCGCCCGACGGTTTGTACTGTGCGATCACGCGCGGCAGCAGTTTCTTGCTGGTCACGGTCACGCCCGCACGGGTGAAGTCATCTTTTTGGTAACGCCCTTCAAGGTTCAGGCTCAGTTCGTCGGTAAAGTCGTAAGAAAGCGCCGCAAACACACCCAATGTTTCAACGTGGTCGGTGTTGGCGGCAGCGTTGTTGCCGATGAACACAGAAGCCGGTGCAGTCGCCGGGGCCGGGTTCGGGCGGCACGTGCCAATGGCCAAGCCCGTAATCGTGTCGATACACACGAACAGCGAGTCACCGCCCGTCAGCGACGAGACGAAGTCCTGATTGTAGTAGTTCACGCCCGTCAGCCAGCGGAAGCGTTGCTCCTGGCCCGAAGCGATGCGCGCTTCCAGCGAGTAATCTTCCAGGTCCTGCGGGTCACGCGAGTAGGCGTTATCGCGCGGGGTGTAGGTGTAATCGCGCACCCAGTTGATCTGCTGCTTATTCATGCCGCCTTGCGCAACAGCAGTAATGCCGTTGCTGAACTCGTACTCCATGTTCGCCGACAGGCGATACATGGTGCGCTCCATCTCGATGCCTTCAACCGTGGGCACGCCTGCAAGCGCTGCGTTTTGCGGTTTGTTGATCAGATTCTTGAGAAGGAAATCCGGATCCCCGGTCGATAAAAACGCCTGAGGCGAGCGTGTCGTGGTGTTGCTGTCGATGATCTTAAAGCCACCCAGCGCGTTGATCGCCGTACCTTGCTTGGGCACCTCGCCGCAAATCCAGCGCACGGGGTTCGCGGTTTGGCCGGCCTTGGTGGTGATGGTTTTGCCGGTGCAGGTATCGTTCAAGCGGCCTGGGATGTAACCCGCTGCCGCCGGGCCGTCCTCGTCACGCGCAATGAAGCCACGCAAACGCACATGGAACTGATCCGTCGGCTGCGCGAACAACGTGGCTTGCGCCGAACGCGATGTTTCTTCACCCAGGCCGCCGCCGTCAGACGCCGTAAACATGTTGCCTTTGGTGTAAAGCCGACCGCCCATCCGGATGCCAAGCTTGTCTTGCACGATTGGGCCGTCGACAGACGCCGAGACGTTGTATTCGTCATAAGTGGCGCCACTGGCTTTCACTTCGCCCGAATACTCGGTGAGCGAGGGCGTTTTCATGATGTAGTTGATGGCGCCCGCAAACGTGTTGCGGCCGAAGTACGCGGCCTGCGGGCCCTTCACCACTTCCACGCGCTCGACGTCATCAAACGGAATGGATTCCGTGTTCCCCAACACGAAGATGCCATCGACAAACAACGTCCCCAGCGCAAAGGTGGGGCCCAGCGAGTTTGTATCCATGCCGCGGAAGCGGATATTGGATTGCAAACGGCCCGGAATGTTTAAGCCTAGCGTGCTGTACTGCAAACCCGGCACACCGCTCGACAACTCTTGCAGGTTTTTAAAGCCGGCGCGCTCCAACTGCTCGGCTGAAAATGCCGTGATGGCGATGGGAATTTCCAGCAGCGACTCTTCGCGCTTACGCGCAGTCACGATGATTTCTTCCAAGACCGGCTGCGCCAGCGCGGTTTGGTCCAGCGCCAACAACCCGATGGTCAACGCCAGCGCCGATACACGGCTTACAGTTTTGGTTGGATGTGCCATTTAAACCCCCATTTGAAACATGACGCTCTCAAAAATGTCTTCGCGGCGTGCAGCTCCCCAGCCGACACGCCACCCCTCTCTCTGTGGCCCTTAAGATTGGGATTAGCCCCCCAGCGAAGTCGAGGGATTTGTAAATCCTGCGGTGATGAAACGACGCCCGAGAGAGCAAAATCCTCGCGAATCAGCCAGAAATAAGATTATGTTGTAATAACTTAATGTAGATGTGGCATGTTGGTGACGCTTTCAGAATATTTGCACCTGACCTGCATCTAAAACCTGCACCTGGGGCTATTTCTCGCGGCAAACGCGAACAGAGGCTCGAATTCTCCAGCGCCGCGGGCAAGGCCATGGTTTTTGATTTGAGCAAATCCGGACCACGCTAAGGTCTGTTGCTGCGCGGCCAAAAGCACAAAGGCTGCTGAAAACAATGTGGTGAGATGGGATGCGGTTCAAAAAACTTTTGATGCTGGCAGTCTTGAGCGCGCTTCCGCCGCACGTGTGGGCCGCTGAAAAAACGCTGCGCGTCGCCCTGGAAGCCCTGCCCCTCTCGCAAGGCAATCCGCATCGCACGTCATTGTCGCCGACCATTTATTCGATTGCCGCCATCTTTGACGGCCTGACGCGCCTCGAT
>JAEUKL010000202.1 GCA_016793005.1 Rhodospirillaceae bacterium
CGTTGCCAGTTCCTGCTGTAACTTTGCCTTGGGCAGCGACCACAGGCTGCCGCTGGTCATGGCTTCGGCGCCGGTATTGTGCTGCGGTGTAAACACCAAGCCCAAGAAGTCGCCGGGGAATAGGAACGCGAGAATCTGGCGCTCACCGTTTTCACCAAAGCGCGTGACGACCACGTTGCCTTCAATCAGGCAAAACACGTCATTGACCGGATCGCCCTCGCGGAACAGCACTTCGCCGGGCTGAAACGCAGTCCGCTTGCCCTGGGCAAAGAGGTCCAGCACGATTTTGGGCGATGAAAGCTGCGGCGTTGTCATGCCGACTTGATAATCTATTTTTCAGGCCGCGTCATGGGAGGGAAACTGAAAATTCCTTGCCGCGTGCGGCGTGGATTGTCATCAGTCATATCCCTTCGCTGAACCGGACTTCGCCTGTGGCCCAAAATCCGCGCCAAATCCTCCGCCACTTGTTCGATACCGCTGTGGCGGCCACGGACCCGCGCCAGGTGGTGCCGCGCTTTCTGCCTGCCCGGCCCAAAGGGAAACTGATTGTGCTGGGGGCCGGCAAGGGGTCGGGCGCCATGGCGGCGGCGGCAGATGCATACTATGGGGCCTCTGCGTCGGGACTGGTGGTGACCCGGGATGGATACAAACTGCCCACCGCGCATATCGAGGTTGTCGAGGCGGCGCACCCTGTGCCCGATGTGCGCAGTGTCGAGGCCGCTCAGCGCATTCTCCAAATCGCACAAACGGCAACCACGGACGATCTGGTGCTTGGGCTGATTTCGGGGGGCGCATCGGCCCTGATGTGCCTGCCGCCCGAGGGCATCAGCTTTGCCGAAAAACAGGCGATCAATGCAGCACTTCTGAAAAGCGGCGCCGAGATTGAGGAGATGAATTGTGTTCGCAAGCATCTCTCGCGCATCAAGGGCGGGCGATTGGCGCTGGCTTGCGGTGATGCGCGCGTGCTGTCGCTGATTATTTCCGATGTGGTGGGCGATGATCTGAGCGTGATTGCCTCTGGGCCCACGGTGGCCGATCCATCGACGCTTGCCCAGGCCAGGGCGGTTTTACAGAAGTATAACATCAGCGTCAGCGCCGCTGTTATGGCGCACCTTGAAAGCGCAGCGTCTGAGACACCAAAGGTATTGGGCCGCCATATTGAAAATATCATCGTCGCGCGGCCACGCGATGCCTTCGAGGCCGCCAAACGCGCTGTTGTGGCCCAGGGTTTGGCGTGCCTCGATTTAGGCGATCATCATAAGGGTGATGTGGCTGAGGTGGCTGCGCATCACGCCAATGTCATCCGCGCCATCAAAGCTGGGGCGCACGCTGTAAAGTCACCTTGCGTGATTCTCTCGGGCGGCGAGGCAACCGTGCGCGTCACCGGCACCGGCACCGGCGGCTCGAACACACAATTTGCCCTGGAATTGGCCTGCGCGCTGGAGGGCCTGCCGGGGGTCTACGCCATTGCCTGCGATAGCGACGGCACGGATGGCAACGGCGATCATGCGGGTGCGATCATCGGGCCCGACACGCTGGCGCGGGCGCGGTCCCTCGGTTTTGATGCTGCCCGAGCATTAACCGCCAACGACACAGGGCCGTACTTCAAGGCGCTGGGCGACTTGGTGGTGACAGGGCCTACCTATACCAACGTGAACGATTTTCGAGCCATTTTGCTTCTTGAACCGTGATAACTTAATATCCGGATTGCTGTACCCCAGCCGCAGGTATTGGCTAGAATAGACCCGTGAAGCTCTGAAGGAGCAGAAATGGCTGAGAAGCGGTCTGACATCCTGGTGTCGCGTGCGGCAAATTCCTTGCGCAAAGCCGCGGCCCTTGATCGTGCGCGTCGCGCAGAGTTGTCGAGCATCGCTGACTATCTGGAAAGCATGGTTTACCAAGACGAGTTACGGATCGAAGCGCCGCTGCGCGACGATATGCCCAAGCAAGATGGCGTCTCGGTGGGCCGCGAAGTGAAGCGGATGATAAAGCCCTTCAAGGTGCGTCTGGTCCGATAATCCCTGTCCCTGACGCGCACCAGTTTCCATGACACCGCCCCCCGTCACTTCAAACGCCGCGCCCGACAGCGCCACCGGCGATTTGTCGCTGTTTGGTTTCATCGAGAGCGTATCTGACGGTGTCGTGATCGTTGACCAGCAGGACCGTGTCGTCATGGCCAATCGTGCGGCGCTGGGGTTGATCGGGCATACGCGCGATGCAACGCTTGGGCAGCCGGTCGCGGGGGCATTTCGCATTTTCCTCGAACGCATGCGCTCGCGTAAGCCAAGCGGGCCTATGCGGTTCGAGCATTTCTACGATAACGAATGGTACATGGTGCAGATTTACGCGCTGGTGTCGCCGGATGGCCAGTCGTCAACCGCCTATACCATCGTCCTGGCGACCGAAGTCTCTTTGCGTAAACGCCGTGAGTTCGATTTCATTGAAACCGTCGCGGGCCTGGAAGAGGCCACACGCATTGCCCAGATGGGCACATTTAAGACCATTTGGCAGACCGGTCAGATCGAATGGTCACCGCATATGTACACCCTGCATGGCGTAACGCCTGACACCTACAATCCGGCGAGCGGCGGGTATGCCAAATTTGTGCACCCCGATGATCGCGATTATGTGCAACGCGCGAACCGCGATTTGGCCCAAGGGAATGCAATCGCCAACGTACAGTATCGGCTTGTACTGAACGACGATGTGCTGCGCTGGATGCGTATCGACAGCCGCGTGCTGTTCGATTCCAGCGGCGCGCCTTATGCCAGCTTCGGCACCTGCCAGGACATCACCGAAACTAAACGCCGCGAAGAAGAACTGCGCGAGCTTTTGCGGCGCAATGCGATTTTGTACGAAGCGCTGGAAGCCTCGCCCAACGGCGTCGCCGTGCTGACGGCCGAGGAAACCGGCCTGACCATTTTGTATGTGAACGCGGCCTTCGAACAACTGACGCAGCACAATAGCTTTTCGTTGAATACGGCCGGGTTGGACGCACTGGTGACCGATGATCAATCGCGCGTCTGGCGGTCATTCAACGCGGCGATGAACGCATCTGAAGGCGGTGCATTTGAAGTGGACTGCCGACGGCGCGATGGCTCGGTGTTTCCGGCGCAGGTGGAACTAGCCGCGGTGCGCGATCACCCGGGGCGTGCGGCCACGGCGTATGTGATCACGGTGCGTGATCTGACGGCGGAAAAAGAGCGTGCGGCTGTATTGCTGCAATCACAAAAAATGGAAGCGTTGGGGCAGCTCTCGGGCGGGGTTGCGCACGAAATCAATAATTTGCTGCAACCTGTCATCGCGCTGTCGGATCTCGGCGCCGACGTACTGGAACGCGATCCGGGTAAAGCCAAGCAATACTTTGAAGTGATCGGCAACAGCGGCCGCAAAGCGCGTGAGGTTGTGCGCCAGGTGCTGACTTTTGCGCGACGAGACACGCCGCAGTTGTTATCGCACGATGTTTTGCCCTTGGTAATTGATGCGATCAATTTGGCCGCAAAAGGTCTGCCGCCGAACATTGTGGTCGAAACGCATCTCGACCTGGAGGACGCCAAGGCGACATTAAGCGCGACACAGATATCGCAAGTGATTTTGAATCTGATGCGGAATGCATCAGACGCTATGAATGGCCGTGGCCGTATCGTGGTGGACTTGCGCCGGTGTGCCGCCGAAGATGTTCCGGCGGGGATGGACAGGGCAAGGCCCTGGATCAGGCTGATCGTGAAGGACGAGGGTTGCGGGATCGACGCTCAGGCGTTGGCGCGTGTGTTCGAGCCATTCTTCACCACAAAACCCGTGGGTAAGGGGACGGGGCTTGGCCTCTCGGTGGTGTATTCCATCGTCAATACCTGGGGTGGGACGATCAAAATCGACAGCGAAGTTGATCAGGGCACGACCGCAGTGATATACATCCCCGAGCAAATCTAATCACTCCAGCACGATTTTCTGGGACAGTTCATGGCGCATATTCTTCTGGTCGAGGACTCGCCCGAAGTCAGCATGTCCGTACGCGAGATTCTCAGCGCGGCGGGACATACCGTTGCTGAGGCTGCATCAGGCAAGCAGGCCCTGGAGCAACTCAAGGCAGCCAAGTTTGACGCCATCGTGTCGGACATCTGGATGCCGGAAATGGACGGCATCGCGCTCTTGAAAGAAATCCGCGGCGGCGGCAGTAAGATTCCCATCGTCGTGATCTCGGGCGGCGCGCCGAATGCGCCGTTAACCTATACTGCGCCTCTGGCCGCAACGTTCGGCGCTAACGTGGTGCTGTATAAGCCCTTCGAGAAAGAAGAACTGCTGGGCGCGATCAAGTCTGTGCTGGGCTAGCTTGGTTTGAAGGCTCAAGCCTTCAACAACTCGCGCAAGACCTTTTCCATATTCACGGCCAATGACCAGCGTTCGTCATCGGACAACGCCTCAAGCGCGCGCGTTAGCTCCTGAAGCGGGTCGCTTTTCAGCAGCGTCTGGCCTTCTTCGGTGAGCATCAGGCGGTGCACACGGCGGTCCTGCTTGTCGGCGACACGGCGCAAATAGCCTTTGCGCACCATGGCGGCGACGGTCTGCGACGCGGTACCTTTGGTCGTGCCCTGGAACTGGGCAAAGCCCGTGACCGTGCGGCGTTCGAGCGTGGCCTCGTCAAAATAGCGCAACGCAGCCCACTGCGCCGGGTTCAGACCCGGCGTGTAGCCCAGATTATAGGCGGCTTTGCCCACTTGCTCTATCAGTCGGGCCAGGCCGCGTGTCGATGGTTTGGTTTCTGTTCGCACGAACGACTTAACGAGAACGTTTCCCCTAATACGATGGAATATAATGATTAAACCCCCAGATCAGAAGCGCTTAATTTAGGGGCGGCCAGGGAACAATCTTCTGCAATCTGCGTCTCAATCCCTGATTCATAGGGCCTAATTCTCTCTCGCCTCTGGATTTGGCGGCCTTCACCCGCTACAGGTCTGCCCTCCTTTTCTTGATCGTCTTATTCTTGGTGCTCCTTTAAATTTTCCGGTGCTCTGGTCGAAATGTCGCTGTACCGCCTTTTGTGGCCGCTGCTGTCGCGCCTCGAACCCGAGGTCGCGCACCGTTTGGCCCTTTTGTCATTGCAGTCGGGGCTTGCGGGCCTGTTGTATCGCAGCCCAACAGACGATGCTGTTCTGCATACGGAAGTGTGGGGGCGCGCCTTCTCCAATCCTATCGGTCTTGCGCCGGGCTTCGACAAGAATGCCGAGGTGATCGGCCATATGGCCGCCATCGGCTTTGGCTTCGCGGAATTCGGCGGTGTCACGCCGTTGCCGCAGCCCGGAAATCCGAAGCCCCGCCTGTTCCGGCTGACCGAGGATAAGGCCGTCATTAACCGCCTTGGGTTCAACAGCCAGGGGGCAGTTGAAGTCGCGGCCCGCCTGGGCCGGCTGCGCCGGTACAATGGCCGCAGCATTATCGGCGTAAACCTCGGCAAAAATAAGGAATCGCAGGACGCCGCCGCCGACTACGTGGTGGGCGTGAAGGCTTTTGCGAATCTGGTCGATTTCATTGTCGTCAACGTGTCATCGCCCAATACGCCGGGCCTGCGCGCGCTGCAGGGCGTCGACAGCCTGGTCACACTCACGCGTGCGGTCCGCAGTGCGCGCGAAGCCACGGGCAGCAAAGCGCCGTTGTTGTTCAAGATCGCGCCGGACTTGGATATCTCGGAGACCGCCGATATTTGCCGCGTTGCCCTGACAGAAAAGATGGATGGCATCGTTGTCAGCAATACGACTGTCGCGCGCCCCGATACCTTGAAATCCGCCCACGCCGGAGAAACCGGCGGCCTGAGCGGTGCACCGCTGTTCGAGCCATCGACCCAGATGCTGCGCGAGGTTTATGCGCTGACCGAAGGTGCGTTGCCGATCATCGGCGTCGGCGGTGTCGCGACAGCCGAACAGGCGTACGCGAAAATTCGCGCTGGGGCGTCGCTGGTTCAGCTTTACAGCGCCATGGTTTACGAAGGCCCCGGCATCGTCGCAGCGATCAAGAACGGCCTTGCCCAACTTTTACGGCGCGACGGGTTTACATCGGTTGCCCAAGCCGTCGGCGCCGATCACCGTAAAACTTAGAACTGCAAGGTTTGGAATTTCATGCTGCATCTAAAATGTCTGCGCGAGATCGCAGGCCGTTATGACGGTTTTATCTTGGATTTGTGGGGCCTGATCCATGACGGGGCGACACCGTATCCGCCGGCGCGGGCAACGCTGGCTGCCCTGAAACAGGCCGGCAAGAAAACGTTGCTGCTGTCGAATGCCCCGCGGCGCGGCTATGCGCTGGTCAAGCTGATGGCGGGCATGGGGATCGAGCGCGACTTGTACGGCGAAGTGCTGTCGTCGGGCGAAGCGACGCGCAAAGCCCTGATGGCGAAGGACGATCCGTTTTTCGCGGCCTTGGGCGGCAAGGTCTACCACTTGGGCCCTGATCGCGATCACAACATTTTCGACGACACCAACCTAGAGATTGTGCCGGACGTCAGCGCCGCAGACTTCATCGTCAACACGGGCCCCTCCGAGTTAGTGCAAAAAGTGTCGGACTTTCAGGGCGTGCTTGATGCGGCTGTTGCACGCAAGTTGCCGATGGTGTGCGCCAACCCCGACATGGTTGTGCTGCGTGCCGGCGTTGAGATCGTATGCGCAGGTGCCATTGCCGCGCGCTACGAGCAGATGGGCGGTGCAGTTGCGTACCGCGGTAAGCCTGACCCCGCCATTTACCGCGAAGCGGCTGCGACCTTGGGCGTGACGAATTTGCGCAACGTCGTCGTGATTGGCGATGCCTTGGAAACCGATGTGAAGGGGGCCAATGCGGCGGGCCTTGATTCCATCTGGTGCACCGGCGGCATTCATGCAGCTGCGTTGGGTTGCGCTTATGGTGTTGCGGCCGATCCGCTGCGCGCGGAGGCCTTGGCCGCCGCGGCAGGCAACACGCCCACGGCCACGATTCCAGGCTTCATCTGGTAAGGCCTCAGCCTGCGCCGTGATGGCGGCTGAGTTGATTTTTGTATTTGTAATGCAGCCTTCCGGTTGCCGCGTGCGTTTCTGCCTGCTTTGGACGGGATCATTGCGATATTGCGGCTTTACGGAGCTTGAACTCAGGCAACCGTGAACCGATCCGCGCAGTTTTTCGCCCTGAGGTTGCTATTACATAACCCTTGATTGATAAGACCTTTTATACAAAATGGTCTTCCATTCGTTGGGGCATTGGAGAACATAAAGGTGTTGAGCCCTTGGCAAAGCCATTGCGCCCGGCCGGTCGATTTTGCGCCGGATGGAGACGAGAACCTTGAATAAAGATGTGCCTCCTGCTGACCATGTGAATGCGGGCGCGCTTCGCCCTCAGGGCCGTGCGGCTGGCCGCGTGCTTCTTGTTGATGATGACCCGCTGATCCGCACGCTTCTGGCGGCCTGCCTGAAGGCGGCGGGATTTTCCATCTGCGAGGCGGGCAATGGCTTGGAGTGCCTGCGTGAGGTTGAAGCGCAATCCTTCGATGTGATTTTCATGGATATCGTGATGCCCGAGATGAACGGCATCGTCGCCACACAAGAGTTGCGCAAACGCGGTGTGAAAAGCTGGATCGTCGTTGTCTCGTCGCAGCAGAAAGTCGGCGACGTGACGCTGCTTGATGCCGCCAAGGAGTTCGGTGCGGACGACGCGATGCAAAAGCCGTTCAATCTCGCCACAATCGCGAACGATGTTCACGCGCTGCTGGCAAAGAGAAACGCCTGAGTTTAAGAGGTCTAGCCGTCCTGACCCGCGAACTGTTCGCTGAAAATGCGCTCGCCCAAATTCATTTCCGGATCAAACAGCATTTTGATTTTGACGCTGCGGTCCTCGGAAACCATAACCTCCTGAACGTCACGCACTTCATCACGATCAGCCACGGCACTGACCGGGCGCTTATCGCTTTCTAGAATTTCAAACTTCACCATGGCCGTATGAGGCAGGATCGCCCCGCGCCAGCGGCGTGGGCGGAACGGGGCAATGGGGGTGAGCGCCAGAATATTGGAATCAATCGGCAGCACGGGGCCGTGCACCGACAGGTTATAGGCCGTGCTGCCGGCGGGCGTGCACACCAGTGCGCCGTCGCAGATCAGTTCGTTCATGCGCACGCGACCGTCAATCGACACGCGGATTTTGGCAGCCTGGCGGGTCTGGCGCAGCATCGAGACCTCGTTGATGGCAAGCGCCGAGTGTTTTGAGCCGTCGGCGGCCACCGCATCCATACGCAAGGGATGCAGGATCACGTCTTGTGCGTTGTTCAGGCGCGCCGGCAAATCATCTTCTTCGTAGCGGTTCATCAAAAATCCGACTGTGCCGCGATGCATCCCAAAAATCGGAACGCCGGTGTTCATATGTGTGTGGAGCGCTTCCAGCATGTACCCATCGCCGCCCAGGGCCACAATCACGTCGGCATCGGTTGGATTGCACTGGCCATACTTGGCCGTCAGGGCTTCGACAGCACTGTGCGCAGCGGGCGCGTCAGACGAAATGAAGGCAATCCGGGTACGGGCCATAAAACAATTCCAGGCAAACGGGTAAACGGTGGCGATCAGCCAGCAATGACGCGCCGGCTGCGGCTAACCACCTGTAACGCTCATGTGTCGGCTCACGGCCGGTTTGTTGTGACGGCGATCAATGACAAAGTCATGGCCCTTGGGTTTGCGCCCAATGGCCTCGTGAATGGCCGCGACCAGCGGCGCATCGCTTTCACTTTTTCGCAAAGGTGCGCGCAAATCGGCCACATCGTCCTGGCCCAGGCACATATAAAGCTGGCCGGTGCACGTCAGGCGCACGCGGTTACAGCTTTCGCAGAAGTTATGGGTCATGGGGGTGATGAAGCCGACGCGCCCGCCGGTTTCGGCACAGCGCATATAGCGCGCCGGGCCGCCGGTATTGTCGGGGATGCTGCTTAAGGTCCAACGTTGGCCAAGCCGCGCGCGCACCATCGATAGCGGCAAGTACTGATCGGTGCGGTCACTGCCGATGTCGCCCATGGGCATGGTTTCGATGAACACCAGATCAAACCCATTTGAACCGGTCCAGGCCACAAGGTCATCGAACTCGTCGTCATTCACGCCGCGCAACGCAACCGTGTTGATCTTTACTTTCAGCCCGGCGTCCTTGGCGGCGTTCAGGCCGTTCATCACTTCGGCATGGTTGCCCCAGCGTGTAATCGACGTGAAGCGCGTTGCATCCAGTGAATCGAGCGAGACGTTAATGCGCGCGACGCCGGCCGCTTTTAGGTGCTGTGCGTGTTGGGCCAGCTGAGTGCCGTTGGTGGTCAGTGTCAGTTCTTCGAGAGCCCCTGTCTTGAGGTGGCGGCCCAGGTTATTGAACAGCGTCATCACGTTCTTACGAACCAACGGTTCGCCGCCGGTGATGCGCAGTTTCTTCACACCCAACCCCACGAACGCGGAGCACACCCGGTCCAGTTCTTCCAGGGTCAGTAGATCTTTTTTCGGCAGGAACGTCATGTCTTCCGACATGCAATAGACGCAGCGCAAATCGCAGCGGTCGGTTACCGACACGCGCAAGTACGAAATGCTCCGGCCAAAAGGATCAATCATTGCAGTCTCAACCATTGCCAGCTTGCCCAGGGTGGGCGCCAGCGTTCCAGGTACCATCAATATAAGGCGAAATTCGCCCTGCCAAGAGAGCCTGAGGCCCTGTTTGGGAGGGAATTTTCAGCCCCCGTTACCCTGTGGCCGCGGCAGGGATTCGGGGTCGACGACTTCCAGCGATACAACCGCGCTGTTGATCAGTTGTTTGCCTGCATGTTCGAAATTGACCGTGACCCGGTGGCCGATGGCTGATTGCACCTGACCCAAGCCCCACGCGGGCGCAGCAGGGTTGCGCACCAGCACGCCTGGCGCCAGCTCAAAATGGTGTGGCATAACAGCCTCGCAAAACGGTCGGGGGTGAATGCGGCGGCATCTTCGCTTTCAGGTTTGTTTATTGCTAAAGTAGGGCAGAGACCTTCAAAAAGTCATGCGGATTTGCGTTTGTGATGAAAGATACTTTGACGATCACTCAGGTATTGTGCACGCGGCTATGCCACGATTTGGCCGGGCCCATCGGCGCTGTGGCTGCCGGTGTGGAACTGGTGGGCGATGATCCCTCGCAGGTGGACGCCGAGACGCTGCAACTGCTGGCCAACAGCTCGGCTGCTGCGGCCCGCAAGCTTAAATTTCTGCGCGTCGCGCTTGGGACATCGGGTGCCGCGGCGGCGATGAAGGATTTCCAGACAACGGTTGCGCACTACTTTGAAGCAATCGCCGGGCCGTCAGGGCCAGCCAAGCTGTCATGGCCCGCACAGGACGTGTTGACTGCTGCGGCGCATGCGGGACAAGGGCAGGGCGCGCAGGTACTGGCGAATTTGATTTTGATGACATCGGAAGTCATCCCGCGGTTGCGTGAAATTGTTGTGACAGTAAATGCCGCAGGCGCCGTTGCGACGCTGGCGGTCGAGGCCAGAGGCGATATCTCGGCGACACTCGATCCCCGCCGCGATTTGGCGGCCGTGCTGCAAAATCCGGCTGCGGCGGCCGTAACGCCCAAGACGGTGCAAGCTCTTTACGCACATGATGTCGTGACACACTGCGGTGGAGCCTTGATGGCTGAGGCGACCGAAGGCGGCATGAAAGCCGCAGCAAACCTGCCTTTAGCGGCGGTTGCGACCCCAGGGTAGCGTTAAGCAATCAGATTCGTTACGCTGACCCCGGTTGGTGCGTTAACGTTGTCCTCAAATCTCGGTTGGGGCCCGTTTCGGGCCTTCTGAAATCGGCGCTGGTGTATTGGTATGGTTGCGGTGCTGCCATGAAGAAGTGTCTGATTGTCGATGACTCGCGCATCATTCGGCGCGTGGCGGCAAAGATTTTGTTCGAGTTGGGGTTCGACCCCGATGAAGCCGAGGATGGCCAGAAGGCAATCGAGGCGGCGCGGATTCGCATGCCTGATATCGCCATCGTCGATTGGGACATGCCTGTGATGGATGGCTTAAGTTTTGTCACGGCTCTGCGCAAGATGCCGGGCGGGGATAAACCCATCGTGATTTTCTGTACTGCCGATAACGAAGTACATCATATCGAGCGCGCGTTGGAAGTTGGGGCTGACGAGTACATCATGAAGCCGTTCGACAGCGAGATCGTGCGCTCTAAACTCACCATTCTTGGTGCGCTCGATTAAGCGCCGGAGCGAACATTGCCGGGGCGCGTGTCTCATATTTTCCTGATCTTGCCGGCGTCGAGGGCGCGCCATGCAGCCCAGTGATTTCGAATTTCTGGCGCGTGTGTTGAAGGAACGCTCAGGGCTGGTGCTGACCAAGGACAAGGGCTATCTGGTCGAAAACCGCCTGATGCCGCTGGTGCGTCAGACCCGCTGCAAGACAGTGGCAGACCAGAGGCAGGCCGGTCAGCACGGCGACGCTGACCTGACGGCGCGCGTCGTCGAAGCGATGATGTTCAAGGATACAGGGTTCTTTCGCGACTGGAAGCCGTTCCAGCATTTTCGCACCGTTGTGCTGCCGAACCTGCTGGCGGCCCGCAAAGCCAAGAAAAATTTCCGCATTCTGTGCGCCGGTGTGTCGACCGGCCAGGAAGCCTACTCACTGGCCATGGCGCTGGATCAGGTGCGCGATCAACTGGACGGATGGAGCCCCGAGGTTGTCGGCATTGATTTGTCGACGTCTGCGCTAACCTTTGCGGGCGAGGCGATCTATTCGCAGTTCGACGTACAGCGAGGCTTGCCGATCCGCATGCTGCTGAAATATTTCCTGAAGGACGACGATTCGTGGCGGTTGAACGACGTCATTCGCCCGATGGTGCAGTTTAAGTTCTGGAACTTGATGGACGATTTGTTTCCGTTGGGCCGTTTCGATGTCGTGTTGTGCCGCAATGTGCTGCCCTATTTCGACATGCAGACAAAATTCGCCGTGCTGCAAAAACTCAGCCGGTCCATGACCGACGATGGCGTGCTCTATGTCGGGCAGCACGAACCGCTGTCGGGGGTGTCGCCCAGTTTTCAGGCTGTTGACGCAAGCTTGGGCGTTTACGCGCCGCAGCGTTCGGACGCGGCCAAGCTGCCGCCGTTGGCTTTGGCCCGCTAAAGACTTACGCGCTTAGCCTGTCGTCGCGCAGCAGGCGTCGCAAGCGTGGATGGGTCGCGCCTGATTTAAGATGCGTGGCGACATTGTCCTGCATCAGCACGCCGATTCCATAGGCGCTATGACCATACTCGGCCACGGGTTCGGCCAGGGCGTCCAGCACCAAGACCGCATCGGCGCGGTTGTCGAGCCGGTAGCGCGTTGACAGTGCCCCCAGCAGGCCTGCGGCGGTGACAGTCGCACGCGATGATCCGGCCAGCACGGCGGCTTCAGGATCCTGGCGCAGTTTGATGGGCGAGGCCGCAGGTGCCGGAACCGAATAGCGCACATAGTCGTTGCGGCGTTCCTCGGTGTTCAACTCGTCCGACAGGCCTGTGGTCGAAATACCGATGGCATCGTTGTAGCTGGCGGGGAACGGCGGCACCACGTTCTGGCGTGGGCCGTTGCCGGCGCTGGTCAGCAGCACCAGGCCCTCTTTTGACGCGGTGGCGATGGCGCGTTCCAGGTTCTCGTTGTCACGCGATACAAATGTCTGCGCGACAATTTTCACGCCTTGGCGGGCAAACCAGTCGTAGGCGAATTCCAGTTGCTCAAAATCAATACTTTGGCGGCCCGTGTTCGGGTCTTCCAGGAACGGGCTTGCGACATACAGTTCCAGAAAAACGCCCGGCGCAGCACCCTGGAAACTTTCGACCAACTCGGCTGCCATGACATCGGCATGACCTTTGGCGTTCTTCGACGACTGATAGCGCGCGGCTGTCATTTCAGAGGTCTCAAAGGTGATGCTGCGTACTTTGACGCGGTCAAAACGCTTCAGCGCATCGTGGCGCAGCGCGAAGTCCACCAGACCGACTTTAATGGTTTCGGCAATTGCCGACGTCGCGGCCCAGGTTGTCAGCATGACCGATAACGCTGAAACGCAAGCCAGTTGCGTAAACTGAAGGAACGCCATCGTGATCTCCCCCACAGGTGATCAAGCACGTCTGATCAAGCGCCTCTGATAAAGCACGTCGCGTATGCCGGAACCGAATTCGGCGCGCACAACGAGGCGGCAAACTCGCCGCTTAGTCTGCGTTACGCACGTGAATTTCCTGATAGACAAAGCCTTAAGACAATCTGACATCACACGAAACGCGCGGCTTTGCGCACGGCATGCGATGACTACAAATCTGTGTTGATAACGTGAGAGCGGTTACGATGTGAGGGCGGATGAGCCAAAACTGAGTGGAATGGTTGCGACCAGCAGTAACGCCATCACGATGTTGAACGCACGTTTGCGGCGCGGTGAGTTGAGCGTGCGGCGCAGGGCCGAGCCCGCCAGCATCCACGCCCCCGTGCACGGCACGCTGACAATCATGAAGGCGATGATCAGCACGCTTGCTGTCGTGAGCCATGGCATATCGGTCTGCGGCGTCATGGCGGCGGCTGTTACGGCCATCATCAAGGCTTTGGGGTTCAGGTACTGAAAGCCCAAGCCCTGCCAGAACGACCACGGCTTTGCTTCAAGGGTATGCTCGGATGATGCCGAACGCGTGTCTGCGCGCAGCATCGACCACGCCGTGACAATCAGCGCAACCGCGGCCAGCACTTGCAGCGCCAGCGCCAATGATGGCGCCGTTGCATTGAGCGCGCCAAAACCAAGTGCGGCCAACAGCAGCAATGTGATCATGCCGGCCCAGATGCCCAATGCATGCCAAAGCGTGCGTTTCACGCCAAAGCGCGCGCCCGACGCGGCCAGCAGAATGTTGTTCGGTCCCGGCGTAATGCTGCTGACGAACGCAAACGACAGCAGCCCTAACAGCCAGGGGTTCAAACGTAAAACGTCGCCCGAAATGAATTGCGACAGCATCGACATTGTCTTGGCTCCAGATAGATCAACCGCAGCGATGTGCGGTAATTGTCCTATTGTCGCAGGCAATGTATTGCGTCAAATGTTATATTAAACTAGTACATATGACGCCGGGTTCCATACAACTTTTTTAATGTTGATTCAGGGCATTTCATGAAAGCATCCAGTACGGAATGGGTTTCTTCGCGCCGCGCAGGGACTCAACGGCAATTTGTCGTGATTTTTCAGGGAAGGATTGTCTTATGACAATGTGGAAGCCAGACCTGACTCGGTTCGGAGGCCACCCGGCGGAAGCCTTGGCGGAAGCGATTGCCGACGCCATTGCCTCGGGTGCGTTGCCGCCAGGCACGCGCATGCCGACACACCGCGAACTTGCTTACGAACTGGGCTTGGCGGTTGCGACTGTCTCCAAGGCTTACAGCATCGTCGCGCGCCGCAATCTCGTCAGCGGCGAAGTGGGACGCGGCACGTTCGTGGCCTCTGGCCCGCGCATGCCGGCCCTGGCGGATCCTGAAGCTGAAGCGCCCAACACGATTGATTTACGCATCTGCATGCCGCCTGCCGTGGGGCAGGACGTTGTGCTGGCCGCCGCCATCGAGGATGTGGTGCGGGCTGGCGGTGCGCGCGCCATGCTGCGCTATCCCTTGCCTGGCGGTTCGCCGCAACAGCGCGGCGCAGGCGTGGCGTGGCTGGAGCGTTTGTTCCCGCACACCAACGCATCCGAAGTGCTGCTGACATCCGGTGCGCACCAAGCCATCGCTGTTGCGATTGCGACTGTTGTCGGCACGGGCAATACCATGCTGTGCGATCCGCTGACGTATGCCGGCACGGCACAGCTGGCTAGCGTCATGGGTGTAACATTACGTGCAGTGCCGGTGGATGAGCACGGCATGATCCCGGCCGCACTTGATGAGGCGATCACGCGGCATTCGCCAAAAGCAGTGTTTGTGGTGCCGACGTTCCAGAACCCCATGGCGTTCACAATTCCGCAAACGCGCCGTGAAGACATCATGGCGATCGCGCAGAAACACAACGTGATGATCATCGAGGATTCGATCTACGCCGATATGCTGGACAATCCGCCCAAGCCATTCGCGAGCCTGGATCCTGATCGGACTGTATTGATCACCTCGCTCTCCAAATCCGTGTGCGTGGCGTTGCGTGTCGGCATGATTCGCCTGCCGCGCAACCTTGTGGTGCATGCCGAAAACATTTTGCAGTCGCTTGTGCTGGCCAATCCACCATTAATGGCAGAAGTGGCCGCCAACCTGATTACCACAGGTCGCGCCGATGACTTGCGGCACAAAGTGATGGCGGAAATCGAAGCGCGCTACCGCATCGCCCGCACGGCCTTGGGCAACATCCCCTTCGTCGGCGGCGCGCAGTGCCCGCACCTGTGGGTGCCGTTGACGGATCAAACGCAGATGAGCGAAGTCTCAGCAGCGTTGGCGCGTCAAGGCTACTGGGTGGCCATTGGGCGCGACTTCGCGGTCTCGCGCGAACACTCGCCGGCTGGTGTACGTATCGCCTTAGGGGCTACCGCGCACCGGCATAAGGTTGCGGAATTGTGTCAGGCGTTGCGTCAGCACATCAGCGCGCCGGTGCTTGCAATCAGCGGCGTTGTTTGAAGCGACTCAAAAAGGCTCAAAAAGACCTACGATGCCACCCGCGATGTGGGCGCTTAAGCCTTTGGCTTGACACCGAAAATAACGCTCCTTGTGCCCGTGGGTGCGGTGCGGTATGACGCCCGCGCATTTGCTGTTCCTTCGGGTGCGGCTCCTTCCGGATACAGAGGCTTATGGATATCTCCAAAATTGAGGTGGGCAAGAACCCGCCCTCCGACGTCAACGTCATCATCGAAATCCCCCAAGGCGGCTATCCGGTGAAGTACGAGCTCGACAAGGCCTCGGGCGCTTTGTTCGTCGACCGTTTCCTGCACACCGCCATGCAGTATCCGTGCAACTACGGCTTTGTGCCGCACACCGTTTCCGGTGATGGCGACCCTTGCGACGTGCTGGTGATCAGCCAAACCCCGGTGGTGCCGGGTGCGGTTATTCGATGCCGTCCGATTGGTGCGTTGTTAATGCAGGACGAAGCGGGCGCCGATGAGAAGATCATCGCTGTGCCGGTCGATAAGCTGCATCCGTTCTACAAGAACGTCATGACGCATATGGACCTCCCTGAAATCCTGCGTGAACAGATCTCGCACTTCTTCCAGCACTACAAAGACTTGGAAAAAGGGAAGTGGGTGACCATCGTGGAATGGGTTGGCCCCGACCGCGCTATGGAAATGATCCGGGCCGGCATCGTGCGAGCGGCTGCCGAAGACGCGGTAAAAAAACCGGTTTAATTTCGCTGTTACAATTCCATGCCCGTCTAGCGGAAGCGGTATGGAAGTGAAGGCGGTTTTCCCCGAAATGGTCTAGTCTACGCTCGCCCGCGCAGAGAGGCGTGTGTTTGTCATGTCCGGTTGCGCGTGACCTCATTTGGGAAGGAAGCCATCATGAAAAAATTTCTGCCTCGCGCATTTTTAGCGACTGCGCTGTTGTCGACCGCGCTGGCGCTGCCGGCTATTGCCGCTTTGAAGCAGGGCGAAAAGGCTCCTGACTTTGACGCGCAAGCCTCGTTGGCGGGTAAAGAGTTCAAATTCTCGCTGAAAGACGCGCTGAAGAAAGGCCCTGTTGTGGTCTACTTCTATCCGTCGGCCTACACGCAAGGCTGCAACATCCAGGCGCATACGTTTGCCGAAAACAAAGAGAAGTTCGACGCCGCCGGTGCGACCATCATTGGTGTCTCGCAAGACAGCATCGCGCGCCTCAACCAGTTCTCGGCTGATCCCGAGTACTGCGCGGGCAAATTCCCCGTGGCATCCGATGCCGACGGCAGCATTGCGAAGTCCTATAACTTAAGCGTCCGTGAAGGCCGCCCGGGCATGAAGGACTCGAAGGGCAACGACATCGACCACGGCTTCACCGAACGCACCACGTTCGTGATCAACCCGGACCACCAGATTTTGGCCACGTTGTCCTCGGCCGATGACAAAATCACGCCCGCCGATCACGTCGACAAATCGCTGGCCATCGTCGAAGGCCTGAAGAAGAAATAACACGCATCTCGATTAAAGCTGTGACAAACGCCGGAGTGCTGCAAAGTCTCCGGCGTTTTTGTTTGCGCTGCACATATCTCAAAGAATAGCCGTAGCTAATCCTTTTGCATTGGCTGTGTGTCCCTCCGCTCAGATGAGTAGGCGCCGTCGGGCTGTTATCATTCTCTGCACACATTGAGATGAAACACGGCGAGACGAAACGCGGCCACACACCGCTGCTGAAACACAGGAAGCTCCCGCGGTAACGCCCCGCGCGACCGACTCCCCCTTCGGTCGCACCGTCAAAACTAAAGCCAAAGCTCTCCAGCTTTGGCTTTTTTGATTCTGGCCTTCGTCAAGAGAATGTAGCTAAGTGATTGACAAGAATAACTTTATTTCGCCTCGAGGTGCGCCTAGATTTTGCTTGCCTTCGATATGAATAAGATATATCTAAATAATAGTTATATCGAAACACACACGGAGGTTTTCTTATGTTTCGACGATTCTTAGATAAACACGACAGCCATGGTGGCTGGCGTTTTGCCCATGACGACCGGGAGGATGGTGGCGAACACGATCATGACCACGGCCACGGAAGAGGTCGCGGGCGGCATGGCCGGGGCGGTGCGCACTTCATGCGCGGCGGCATGCATGGTGGTGGACGCGGCGGTCGCGGTGGCCGCTTCGGAAAAGGAATGGCCCGGTTCTTCGCGCATGGTGATTTGCGCCTGGTGGTGCTGAACCTGATCGCCGAGAAGCCGCGCCATGGCTACGAGATCATCAAGGCCATCGAAGAGCGCGTGGGCGGCGCCTACAGCCCCAGCCCCGGCGTCATCTATCCCACGTTGACCCTGCTGGAAGAACTGGCCTACGTGACCGTGCAGGCCGAAGAGGGCGGATCAAAAAAGCTTTACGTGATTACGCCGGAAGGTCAGGCGTTCATGGAGGCAAACCGCAAAACACTCGATGCGTTGCACGCCCGCATGGACGATGCAGGCCGCACCCATTCCAGAGGTGATGCGCCGCAAGTGGTGCGCGCCATGGAAAATCTGAAAATGGCGTTGCGTTTGAAATTCTCGCGCGGGCCTTTGAGCGACGACCAAGTCAACGCTGTGGCCGCTGCTTTAGACGGCGCTGCTACGGCAATTGATAAAATTTAAGGTAAACACCATGACGACATCGCAAGCGCGCGTAACAACTGCGAAACCCAAACGCTACATGGAACAGTTGTGCAAACACTTTGAACACAAGCGCCCTGTCACGCGTTCGGATGAAGGCAACAGCATCACGTTCTCGGTGGGGGTGTGCAAGCTCACCGCCACAGACGATACGCTGATCATGGATGTGGAAGCCAACGACGCGAGCGATCTTGCCACCCTGCAAGACGTCGTCGCGCGTCACCTAGTCCGTTTCATGTTCCGCGAGCCGGTGCAGGTGACGTGGCTGGATGCGGCAACGTAAGACGCATCGCATTGATATGTAAGCCGCAATACAGGGTGATCGCGTCGCAAAACGAATAAACTTGCTAATTCGGGCTATTGCGCATAAAAAACAACCATATCAGTTCCGACTGGATTGCTCCCGTTTCGCGCTCTGCGATTTTATGAGCTGACCCGGAACATCTCCAACTCTCAGTTTGATATGTGGCGTGCCCTCTTTGGGTGCGTCTCCCTGCACTAACTCTCCAAAAGGACAACCTATGCCCATTGGCACCGTAAAATGGTTTAACACGACTAAAGGCTTTGGCTTCATTCAGCCGGAAGACGGTTCGAAAGATGTCTTCGTGCACATCTCCGCCGTCGAGCGCGCGGGAATTGGCAATCTCAAAGAAGGCCAAAAGCTCAGCTTTGACATTGTCAGCGAACGCGGCAAGGACAGCGCCGGCAACTTGCGCGCTCTCTAAAAACGCACGTTAAGAAGCACGTTGCATTAAACCCTGCGGTGCTCCGCGCCGCAGGGTTTTTCTTTTCAAAATTGTTTTGCTTTCATCAAGAATAAGGACGTCTTTTATGGGCAGCCGATCAGAGAAAGCACAAAAACAAGCGATGAGTAATGCGCAGCGCGACGTTATCTTTTTCCGTGAACGCGATGCAGAGCGCGCGGCCAATGCCGCCAAGTCAGCCCGCCTGCGGGAACTGCGGCTGGCCAAGGAAGCGCAGGACCGCGCGGCGGCAGCCCTCGCTGTAAGCGAGAAGCCCGTCAAGGCAAAGCCTCGCGCGAAATAAAGCGCGGCCGGTTCTAAAGACAAAGCGCCCTAAAGACAGAACGCCCTAAAGACAGAACGTAAGTATCTGCTCCAGCCAGATCACCGGGCCATAGCCTGCCCACAGCCATCCGCCCAAGGCGATGACGGGCAAGATCAGCAGCAGGTGAAATGATCGCGGCATCATGCGGATCCGTGTTGAGCTAGCCTATGCTGGTCAAGCGGGCGCTCGTCGATGGGAATGTGCACCACGGCGGCCAGTGCTGCCAGTATGATCGACGCCACCCAGATTGTCGCGTAAGAGCCGGTCATGTCGAAGGCCAAGCCCGCAAGCCACGCGCCGAGGAAACTGCCGATCTGGTGGCTTAAGAACACGATGCCATACAACGTCGACATATAGCGCATGCCATAGATCTGGCCCACAAGTCCGCTGGTGAGGGGAACAGTGCCCAGCCACAAGAACCCGAACGATGCGGCAAAAATCAGTGCGCTCATGTCGCTTAACGGTGCGGCCAGGAATGCCACCATGCAAATGCCGCGTGCGAAATAGATGGCGCTTAAAAGCCATTTTTTCGAATATACATCGCCCCACGTGCCGAACAGGTACGAGCCAAAGATGTTGAACAGGCCAATCAGCGCCAGACATTGCGCGCCTGTGCTGAGGCTTAAGTTATTGTCGCGCAAGTATGCGGGCAGGTGCGTGCCCACGAACGCGATGTGAAAGCCGCACACGAAAAAGCCCGCAATCAGCAGCCAATAGCTTTTATTGGCAATGGCCTCGCGCAGTGCGTCTTTCAGGCTGGCGTTTTTTGCGGCAGCGACGGGTTGCCCGCGCTCCCGCAATCCTAAGGCCAGCAGTGCGATGACCAGTACAAAGCCAGTCAGTACAAAAAATGTGGTGCGCCATTGCAACGCGGTCAGAAACGCTTGCGCGGCCGGAACGACCAGGAACTGGCCCAGCGACCCGCCGGCAGTGACTAAACCCAATGCGCGGCTGCGATGCTCTGGGGCAACAGCGCGCGCGACAGGGCCGAACACGGCGACAAAAGTTGTGGCGCTGATGCCAAGGCCGATTAGCAATCCTAAGCTTAAGTTGAGTGCAACCGGGCCCGCGGCAAGGCCTGTAAAGACTAGGCCCGCAGCGTAGATCATGGCGCCGGTGATCACCACGCGTGTGGCTTTGCCTTCATCGGCCAGCGCACCCACAAAAGGCTGGCCCAGGCCGAACAGCAGATTTTGGATTGCGACTGCGAGGCCAAACGTTTGCCGGCCGATCTCAAGGTCCATGCTGATGGGGTTTAAGAACAACCCGAAGGATTGCCGCACGCCCATGGCAATCGTGACCGTCAGGGCCGCACAGGCCATGACAACGGCGGGTTTAGCAATGGGCTTGAGATTAGCGGACTGCATGACGCGTAGCCTTTGTTGGATTGAGCATCTCAATCTTTGTAAGAGCGGCAAATAATTTCTTGGTGTCGGGGCCGACGGCGCGGTCGAGTTTGGTTTGTGTCGTGCGCCAGAGCGGCGTCGCTTTCTGCACCAGCGCTTTGCCTTTGGCCG
>JAEUKL010000213.1 GCA_016793005.1 Rhodospirillaceae bacterium
GCCATGGTCGCGCCGGACCACACTTGGATATATGTGCTCACCACCGCCTTCGATGGGCCCGTCGTGCCCGAAGTGAACATCACATAAATCGTATGCCAAGGTTCAACGGGCCGATCAGGTTCGGCAGGACCCTCACCTTGCAGGGCCGAGGCATCATGAATGATGTAGTCGCGGGACAATGCGGCGGGCGCTCCACCGACAACGATGATGTGCTTCACGGCACCGGTATCCACATCAGCCAAGCGCGGCATCAGGCTGGCATGAACCACCAGAACTTCCGCTTGGGCTAATGTCAGCACATGCTGCAGCAAGCCGCCGCGATAGGCGATGTTAACAGGCACAAAAACAGCGCCAAGATAATTGGCGCCGAACCAGGTCAGGATTGCGTCAGGCCCATTGGGCATCCAGCACAGCACATGGTCGCCCTGCTTTACGCCGAGCTTGCGCAAACCTGCGGCTGCCGCTTGCGTACGCTTCAAGGTGTCGGCGAAGGTCCATTCAGTACCGTCGGTGAAGATAAACAGCGGGTGATCGGGTTTGTCTTTGGCCCAGCGGTGCAAGAGCGCACCGACAACGCATTCCTCGCGCACCGGTACTTTAGAATGATCCATATGCGGCCTCTCCCCAGGGCATCAATGCTGCCATGGCGGTTGGCCCGTGGGAAGCGCCCGGCAGTAGAACCGAGGCGCTTTTTGACGGGGTGGCATTTCCCCTGATATGTCATGAGCGTTACAGCCGAGACGTACAGCACGAAAAAACGCACTCAAAGAATCCTAAGGGCCAAGATGTCGGCACAATCGCAATCCGCATTTTTTGCGCCGGGCAATGCCCGCGTGGTCCTGGCCAGCCTGGCCGGCACCGCCATCGAGTTTTACGACTTCTATATCTACGCCACGGCAGCGTCGCTGGTGTTCGGCCCGCTGTTCTTCCCGGCCGCTTCGCCGTCGGCGCAATTGCTGGCTTCGTACGCCAGTTTCAGTATCGCCTTCATTGCACGGCCCCTGGGTGCCATCGCCTTCGGGCACTTTGGTGACCGCATTGGGCGCAAATCCACACTTGTCGTGTCGCTTTTGGTCATGGGGCTCTCAACGCTGTTCATTGCCTTCCTGCCCACCTACGAAATGGCTGGGTGGTTTGCGCCGCTGGCCTTGTGCATCTTGCGCTTCGGTCAAGGCTTTGGCCTCGGCGGCGAATGGGGTGGTGCCGCCCTGTTGGCCGTTGAGAATGCGCCGCCCGGATACCGCGCGCGCTTCGGGATGTTTCCGCAACTGGGCGCGCCTGTGGGGTTCATCTTCGCCAACGGATTATTCCTGCTTTTGGGCCTGTTCCTGACCCAAGAGGAATTCATGAGTTGGGGTTGGCGCCTGCCGTTCTTGGCCAGTGCATTGTTGGTGGCTGTGGGCTTATGGGTGCGCCTAAAGCTTACCGAAACGCCGGCCTTCGCCGCCGCCTTGAAAGAAGCCCCGCCCCCGCGCGTGCCTTTGGCGGAAGTGTTGCGTGACTACCCCCGCGAAACCATCGGCGGCATATTTGCCGTGGTAGCATGCTTTGCCATCTTCTACCTCACCACGGCATTTGCGCTGGGCTACGGCACCACCACGTTGGGCTATCCGCGCGAAACGTTCCTGGCCGTGCAGTTGGGGGCTATTGTGTTCCTGGCCGTGGGTATCATCAGCGCTGGTGCGCTGTCAGATCAATCGAACCCGCGCCGCGTGCTGATGATTGGTTGCA
The DNA here is from genome assembly GCA_016793005.1 of Rhodospirillaceae bacterium. Taxonomy (GTDB): domain Bacteria; phylum Pseudomonadota; class Alphaproteobacteria; order Rhodospirillales; family Rhodospirillaceae. The sequence goes on from JAEUKL010000213.1 coordinate 1,732, forward strand.
TGGGCACCGTGCTGATCGGCTTCGTGCTGGGCCCCATGCTGACCAGCGGGTCGTTGGTGCTGATCTGGCTGTTTCTGTCGGGCGCGCTCATGCTGATGGGTTTCACCTATGGGCCCCTAGGCGCATGGCTGCCGGGACTGTTCCCAGCCCGTGTGCGCTACACAGGTGCGTCCATCGCATTCAACGCGGGCGGCATTTTAGGCGGGGCCATGGCTCCCATTGTGGCGCAAGCGCTGGCCGATCAGGGCGGCTTACCTTACGTGGGCCTTTATCTCAGCACGGCAGCGGGCGTAAGTTTCATCGCACTCTGGCTATTACGCCGCTGATGCACCGCTCGAAACTCATGCTGATTCCAGCAGCGCTGGTGGTCGCTGCTCCGGCGGCGGCCTACGACTTCATGACGCTGGCTGATGCTCAAAAGCAGTTTTTCCCTGGCCAGAAGCTGACGCCGGCACCTGTGTCGCTGACGGATGCGCAGATCGCCGCCATCATGAAGTTATCGAACGTCGGGGTGTACCGGAGCGAGGTGAAAGCCTGGCGCAGCAAATCCGGCGAACTGATGATCCTTGATCAAGTCTTGGGGCACCGCGACACGATCACCTATGCCGTTGTGTTTGACCGCGCAGGTGCTGTGAAGGCCGTCGAAGTGCTGGAGTGTGACTCGCTTTACGACGAAGTGCGCGCCCAGACCTGGCTGGCACAGTTCATCGGCAAAACCCCCGAGACCATGAAAACCCTCAGCAGCATTCAAACGATCTCGGGTACTACGCTTTCAAGCGTCAACATTGCCGAAGGGATCATGCGCCTGATTGCGACCTACACCGTCGCGTTCGCAAAATAATTATCCCAAACGATTGATGCCGTCGAAGGCCGCGGTTTTGTAACACTCGGCTAGCGTCGGGTAATTGAAGACTGTGTTCACGAAGTAATCAATCGTGCCCTTGTGGGCCAGCACCGCTTGGCCGATGTGAATGAGTTCACTGGCCCCCTCGCCGATAATGTGCACGCCCAAAAGTTCGCGCGTGTCGATGTTGAACAGCAGTTTCAACAAGCCGGTATTGTCACCAATGATCTGACCGCGCGCGATTTCGCGGTAGTTGGCCTTGCCGACTTCATAAGGAATCCCATCCTGCGTCAGTTCCTCCTCGGTCCGGCCCACGGTGGAAATTTCAGGGATTGTATAAATCCCGTACGGGAACAGCGACGGCACGCTTTCTGCTTTCGCCCCGAAGGCATGACACGCCGCCAAGCGGCCCTGTTCCATCGAGGTCGAAGCCAAACTGGGGAAACCAATCACGTCGCCCACCGCATAGATATGCGGCTGCGAAGACTGATAACTGGTATTCACCTTTACGCGGCCACGGTCATCAATGTTCACGCCCGCAGCATCGAGATTCAGCGTATCCGTGGCCCCGGTGCGGCCAATTGAATACAGCGCTTTTTCGGTAATGATCTGCTTGCCGCTGGCCAGCGTGATTTTCACCTTCTCGCCCTTGTCGTCGGTCATCAACTCCAGAGTTTTCACTTCCTCGCCCAGCCGCAACGTCGCGCGGTTCTGCTGCAAGTGATGCGCCAAGTTGTCGGTAATCTCACGGTCGATGAACGGCAGCAACTGATTGCGCTTATCAATGATAGTCACCCGCACGCCCAGGGCTGCGAAGATCGTCGCATACTCGATGCCTATCACGCCCGCCCCCACCACAGCTAGGGTGCGCGGCAGGGTTTCAAGGGTCAGGATGTCATCGCTGATGAGGATTCTTTGGCCGTCGAACGGAATACTTTTATCGCGGGTCGCATGTGTGCCTGTCGCAATGACAAAGTTGGCTGCGGTAAATCTGCTTTGGCCACGCCCGCCACGCCCGGCATCTTCGATGCTGACCGTGTGCGCATCAACAAAGCTGGCATCGCCCGTCACCATTTCGATGCGATTGCGTTGAAGTTGATGCTGCGTCACATCGACCTCATGCCGGATTACGTGGCCCGTGCGGAATAATAGGTCGGGCATGGTGATATTCTGCTTCACCGTGTACGAGGCACCGTAGATGCCGCGCTCGCGGTAGCCCGACAGATGCAACGCCGCTTCGCGAAGTGTCTTAGAGGGGATGGTGCCGGTATTGATGCAGATGCCGCCCACCACGGCCTTGCGTTCCACCAGCAGCGTTTTCTTGCCCAGCTTGGAGGCCTGAATGGCTGCGCGTTGCCCGCCTGGGCCTGAGCCAATCACCACCAAATCGTAATCGTAACCCGACATGCCCCATATCCCCCACTGCACACGGCGCTTAGCCCACAGTAGCCTTTAGCCGCCCCTAATTGCCAAGGGCTTAAAAAGTCAGAATTTCCTTTATTTGGGCCAATGAGGTTACCAAAACCTCTTCTTCGCAATGGCCTTACCGGAACCGGATTTGAAATATTTCTCAAGCTCACGGGCCTTGGCGTCGGTCTGAACCGCTACATACGACAGCAGTTGTACCGGCACATGCGGTTTTGTTGAGCGCACATCCCCATTTTCGTGGGACGCAACACGCCGCTTTAGGTCGTTTGTTGACCCAACATAAATGTCGTCATTATTGAGCTTGAGAAAATAGACGTACCACACGAAAGCTGCCTCCCTGCGCTCGAACGAGCTTCGGGAGACACTCCTACGCCTAAACGCCTTCGGGCGTCAGCCACCCTGCGGCTTGCTTTAAGAGTAACAAAAACCAGCAATTTTAAGATTCGCGGAAACAGTCCGCCTACGCCAAGGCTTCGGCGGACAGCCTTCATCAGGCTGGTTTACCGGCCGAAGCTGCGGAGCAGCGAAGGCTGGCGG
>JAEUKL010000220.1 GCA_016793005.1 Rhodospirillaceae bacterium
CGTCAGCAGCACTTCATCGCCGGCCGCATGGCCGTAGGTGTCGTTAATGGGTTTGAACTCGTCCAAGTCGACGAAGATCAGCACGCCACCCACACCGTGACGGCGGGCGACAGAGAGCTCATGCACTAAGCGATCTTCAAAGCCACGGCGGTTGAGAACGCGGGTCAGGCCATCTGTTGTGGCCATGTTCTCCAGTTCCGCGATGCGGCGGTCCTGCTTGGCCAGATGATGGCTGATTTCTTCGACCAGATTGTGCGCCAGCGTCGCCAGTTGCGTTACCGCTGTGGCCGACTCAGGCTCTCCCGCCGGCTTCACCTGCTCTGTGAAGCGTACGAGTTGCGCCAGTTTCGAAACGATCTGATTTTCTTGTTGGTGCGCGCCTGCGCCGACATCTTGAGACGTCGCAGGCGTACGCTCAGCCGGTACCGCCATCGGCAGTTTCCCCAATCCCCAAAACAAATCCCTGCATCTTTATTCCGACAGTAAGGCGCACAGTCAATTTCTTTTGGGTGGTCGAGTGCGCCGATCTGCAATCTAAAGTTTAGTGCGGGCGTTTTAAGGCCGCATCGATGTTCTTGTAATGTCACTATAAAAAATATGCCAGCGAGCTATTGTTAAATTATTGAAGATAAAAAAGAAAATCCTAAAAAACCCGAAGTAAATCGGACCCTATCCAACGCCCGCAACCCTCGCGCGATTGCACGATTTTCTGGCCGCGCTAGGGTGCGGGTCCGGGCAGCGCATCGTGCCTTTAACTCGTTTCTAGTCAAAACCAATCCGTGCGAATCAGTCCTTATCCGTTGTTGCTCGCCCTGTGCGCTGTCCTGTCGCCCCGCGCCTGGGCATTGCCGGACCTTCCCAATCTGGCCTCCCACGCTGCGACCTACGAATTGTCGCTGACGCGCGCCACGCAGATCGACGGCATCCGTGCAGCTTCGGGCAAGATGACCTACACGCTGATTGACCGATGCGATGGCTACACCATCGAGACCGACTTGGATGTGAGCCTTGCGTTCTCAAACGGGCTTACGAACCAAATTCTCAAACGCTATGCCGGGTGGGAGTCGAAAGACGGCCGCCACGCCACCTACCGTATGCAGGTCTACGACAACGGTGAGCTGGAAAGCACGTATGTCGGCGCGGTGGAGTTGGCTGATGACGGCTCGGGCAAAGCTACTTACCACGGGCCGCAGATGATCAGCTACGATTTGCCGCCGGGCACCATGCTGTCGCTGACACAGTTGCGTGAGTTAATCCGCGCGGGCCAGGGGGCAGAGCCCTTGGTGGCGCAAGCCGTTATGGACGGCGCATTCGAAGACGGTCCGTACCGCGTGACCGGCTTTGTGGCGCCCGCGCGCAATCTCACCAAAGCTGGCAGCAGCGACGGCATGAATATCACCGTTGCGAAAGATGCCGAGCTTCTTTTGAACAGCTATTGGCCCGTCACACTGGCGTACTTCTCGCTTGGAAAAGAGAGTGATACGCCGGACTACGAGACCAGCGTGCAATTGCTGCCCAACGGCGTGATCCGCGGCATGACGCAGGATTACGGCGCTTACACCTTGAACATGGACCTGACCAAGCTTGCTGTGCGTGAGGGCGGCTGCTGATGCGTTTGTCGGCGTCGCAGGAAAAGAGTTACGGCCACAGCCAGGCCGCGCCGCGCACACCGCTGGAATCGCCGTACTTGGCCGGCACGATGGGCGTGACCACCGTGTCCGAGAAGGTGTACTTGGGCAACAGAGGTGCCACGTCGGTATAAAGCCGGGGAATTTTCGAAAGCCCGCCCCCCACCACAATCACGCTGGGGTCGATGATGTTGATGATGGTCGAGAAGGCACGCGCCAAACGGTCGATATAGCGGTCCATGGCGGCTTTTGTTTTTTCGTCTTTCTGTTCGGCTATTTCTTCTGACGTGCAGGTAAAGCCGTTCACGCGTTTGAAGTCTGCCGCGAGGCCTGGGCCCGACAAGAATGCTTCAACGCAGCCTTTCAAGCCGCAGTAACAATCCGGGCCAGGTGTTTCTTCTGGTGTGGGCCAGGGCAGGCGGATATGACCCCATTCGCCGGTGATGGCGTTGGGCCCCGAGACTACTTTCTTGTCGATCACAAGGCCCGAACCGGTGCCCGTTCCTAAAATCGCGCCAAAGACGATCTGATAATCTTTGGCGGCACCGTCGCTCGCTTCCGACAACGCAAAACAGTTGGCGTCGTTACCAAGACGCACCGGAATATTCACCGCCGCCTCGATGTCGCGGTCCAGCGGGTGGCCGATCAGGCAGACTGAATTCGCACCCTTCACCAATCCCGTCGCGGGTGAAATGGTGCCGGGAATGCCCACGCCGAGTGTTGGCTTCGCGCAAAGCTGTGCGGTTTCGGCGCGTGCATCGGCTACGAGGCCCGCAATGGCGCGCACGGTTCCGGCGTAGTCGCCCTGGGGCGTGGGAACACGTTTGCGAAATCGTTCGATTCCGGTGCGATCAAGAGCAACGATTTCTATTTTTGTGCCGCCAAGGTCGATGCCTAAGCGAATATCCGCGCGATACGTTGTGTTGGTCATGCACTGAATTTATGGCTGTAGCCCCGGTAATTTCCATACGCTAGCATGAGAACAACTGAAAAGGTTTTCTCGTTTCTATGGCCTCTCAACCGGTTATTACGGCGTTTCACGAAGCGGTCACAGGCAGCTTGACCTACATCGTCGCCGACCCTGCCACCAAAAACGCAGCCATTATTGACCCTGTTCTGAATTACGATGCCAGTTCCGGGCGTACCAGTACGGCGTCGGTCGATGCGGTATTGGATGCGGTTGTAAGCCAGGGCCTCAAAGTGCAATGGATTCTGGAAACCCATGTCCAT
>JAEUKL010000226.1 GCA_016793005.1 Rhodospirillaceae bacterium
CTGCTGATGGGCGGTTGGGGCAGCTTCTGCCATGGCGGCCACGTGCATCTGCCGCGCGGCCTGACCGATACCAATCGCGTCGTGATTATCGACTATCGCGGCATCGGCGAGTCCGATGACGACTTAAGCCTTCTGCCGTCAATTGATCTGTACGCCGAAGACGCCATCCAGCTGTTGGAACACCTGGGTTTCAAAAAAAATGTGCATCTGATCGGCTTGGTCGGAATGGGGGCCTGCATCAGTCAGGTGATCGCCATCAAACGTCCTGACATGGTGAAGTCGATGCTGAACATGGGGGCGTGGTGCGATACCACCGACCAGCATTTCGTCGACCATATCCGTGTATTGCAGATCATGCATCGCGATGGGGGCTGGGAAGCGTTCCAGAAACTCGTCTGCGTCTTAAGTTTCACACCCGAGTACTACAACGAGAACCACCAGAAATTATTAGGCCCGCAGGGGCCATGGCGTGAACTGAAGGGCCGGTATGCGGCCCACGAGCGTTTCATTACGGCGTGCTTAAGCCACAACGTGACGGCGCAGCTGAAAAATATCAAATGTCCGGCGCTGATTGTGCACAGCCACCTGGATACGGTCACCGGCCCGCGCATGACCAAACCCATCGAGCTGGGCATTCCGGGCGCCAAGGGCTTGGATTTGCTGGATGTCGCACATGTGGTTGCTGGCAAAGACCAGAAAATCAAGTTCGCCAAGGTCGTGAACGACTGGATGGCGGAAGTCGCGGCGTAACACGGTGGCGGCCGACACAACCAGCACCGTTTTTACCGTCGGTCATTCCAACCATACGCTCGATCATCTTCTGTCGCTGTTGAGCATGCACGGCATTACGGCTGTCGCCGATGTACGCAGCACGCCCTACTCGCGACGCAATCCGCAGTTCAACCGCGAGCCCTTCAAGCAGGCCTTGCACGCTCAGGGCATATCGTACGTGCCGATGGAAGCGCAGTTGGGTGGGCGTCCGGAAAATCCGGCATTTTGGCGTGGCGAGCGGCCCGATTACGAACGCATCGCGCAAACACCCGAATTTTGTGAAGGCCTGGGCCGGGTCGAAAAAGGTGCGGCCACACAGATCATCGCCATCATGTGCGCCGAGCGCGACCCGCTTGATTGCCATCGCTGCTTGCTGGTGGCCCGCGCGTTGAAAGAACGCGGGCAAACCGTGCTGAACATTCTGGGCGACGGCGCGATTGAACGCCACGATGCGACCGAGGCCCGCCTGCTGGCGTGGGCAGCACTCAGCAATGCAGATATGTTCGACACCCCCGCAACAAGGCTCGCGGCAGCGTACCGGAAAAGATCAGCCTGGAACTGGGGCGAGCGCAGTTAGTCGGCTGTCGCCAGCGGCCACATGCGCCGCAGCACGGAATCTTTTTTCACGAACTGATGCCACAGCGCGGCAAACGCATGCAGCGTCAGCAATGCGGCCCCGCTGTACACAGCGTATCGGTGGATGCCCGCGAAGAATGAATACCCAAAGGTGTCGTCCAGCGGCACTTTAGGAACGATCGCAGGCAGCCCCTCGATCCACAAAAAGTACGACGGCGCCTCGCCAAAGGCCGACAGCGACGCCCAGCCCGACAAAGGCAACAGGAACATCAAAAGATACAAAAAAGCATGGTTGAGCTTCGCGAGAATTTTTTGATAAGCGGCCAAGCCAGCCGGTGCATCGGGGATGGATTGTTTGAGCCGCCAGCCCAGGCGTAAAACCACAAACATCAGAATCAGCAAGCCCATGGACTGGTGAATGCGCGAGAGCACGATGTGCACCGCCTCCATGCGCAGGTCGGTCACCTTGAACTGGTACGTCGCCGGCAGCAGGAACCCGATAGGCACAATCACTGCGATCATCAAGGCCATGACCCAGTGAAACAACTTGGCCAGCCAGCCCCAGCCTTTTGAAGTGTTGTGCATACCCCGCCCCCCCTGCGCGTGCCCCCAACCAGCCATTAAACCATAGCCATCCCCGCCCGGGCCGCCAGCGCACACCGCGCCGGATGCCCACAATTTGGCCAAATCCGGCCCCAACGGGTCCTGCCTAAGTCAGCCTGTTGACCTTCCCGTGAGTGGAAGGATTAGAGATTCAATGACAGGATAGGGTCATGGTGGGGAGATCAGGCATGAACAAGACACTGCTTTTAGCGACAGGCGTAGCGTTGGGGCTTTGGGCGGGAGCGATGGCACCCGCATTCGGGCAAATGGCGCCGGCGCAGGACGACTACAAGGGCCCCAAGGCCTCGGGTATGTCGCACGAGATGGACCCCAAGGACATCGAGACCTTGCGTGGCAAAGTGCCGGGGTATCGCAACCAATCGGATGCCGAAATCAACGCCAGCATGGGCCGCATGCCGCCCGACTGGACGTGGTACGGCAGCGCTGAGACCGTGCGCGACGGCATCGGTGTTCTGGTACTGGCGCACGGTTCGGGCAGCATGGGCGACAAAGTACTGCAGGACGGCGTTGCACCGCTGGCCGCCAAACACCCGACAGCGATTAGTTACGGCATGGCGATGATGGGCTCGGGCCACATTCAACAAGGCGTCGACAAGCTGACGAATGCGGGTGCAAAAACCATCGTGGTGGTTCCGGCCGTGGTCACCGAACAGTCGTCGGTGTTCCGGCAGTGGGATTACATCTTCGGGCGACGCGACGATTCAGCCTATCTGGATGTACCGCGCACCACAGGCAAAGCGAAGATCATCATGGCGCCCGCCATGGACGAACACCCGCTGGTCACCGATATTCTGTTCGACCACGTCAAGGAAATCAGCACCAATCCGAAAAACGAAGTGGTGATCATTCTGGGGCACGGCCCCAGCTTCGAGCATGAAAACAAGGTGGAACTGGCGCACATCGCCACGCATGCCAAGCGCATCGCGGCCAAAGGCGGATACGCCGAAGCCAAGGGCCTGACGCTGCAGGACGATGCGCCCGAAGCAGTGCGCGCCGCCAATGTGGCCACGTTACGCAAGTGGGTAGAAACCGCCAACGCACAGGGCAAAACGCCGCTGGTGGTGGGATACCTGATTTCAACACGCGGCATTCAAGACAAGATCAAGGAAGACTTGAAGGGGCTGAATTATAAATTCCAAACCAAAGGCTTAAGCGCGCATCCAAATTTCACAGCCTGGATCCGCGCAACCGTGAGCGAGCAGGAAGCCAAGCTGTAATCGATTAAACCACGCACATAAAAAAGGCGGCCCGCGAAGGCCGCCTTTTTTTGTTTTGCATGTCTAGCCGGACTACTCGGCGGCTTTCGCCAGCTCCGAACCCGGACGGAACACTGGCGGACGCGGCGCCGGGATGTGCGTTTCCTTCTCGGCGTTCGCCAAGATGGTTTTCAGCGGCGGGCCCATGTTGAAGATCGGCAGGCTGGCCGGTTGCTTGGCGCGCAGATCAGCACGCAGCTGTTCGGTCCCCGCAGCGTCAACGTCGCCGTTCTCATCCAGCACAACGCCGTAACGCAGAGCGCCGGTCACCGACACCAAACCACGCTTCACGTCGGTCGACACTTGAGCGACATCACGGTCGAGCGGGTTGCCCCAGCCGCCGCCGCCCCAGGTGATAAACGAAAGAATGTCGTTCTTCTTCACCTTCACGTTGTCGCACTTCGACGGCACGTACTCTTTTTTGCCGCCGTAACCGCCGTGATAGAGGATCTTCAGCGAACGGGCACCCGGCTCACCGCCGTTCACACCCCACGGATAGGTCAACCAACGATCATCGTGGATCGAGATTTCGCCGTCTTCGAGGAAGCAGTAATCGACCAACAGCGCGTTGCCGCCGCGGTTTTTACCTGCGCCGCCCGAGTCAGGCGTCGTTTCGTGACGTTCAATGCGCAAGGGGAAGTAGGCTTCCAGGTATTCTTGCGGAACGTTGGTGAACGACGGCCACATCGAGTGACCATCCGGACCATCGCCGAAGGGCTTCGCCGGAATGCCGCCGAAACCGATTTGGTACAGCTGGAACCATTCGCCTTTGCTGGTGTTGCCGGAATACATGAAGTGCGGCGACGACGAGAAGCCGGCAGCGCACAGGAATTCCGGGGTCTTTTGACCGAGCAGAGCAGCGAACGTGTCGAAGATGCGGCCCAGAGCGTGCGTACGGCACGACAAAGCGGCCGGGAAGTTCGGCTTCAACAGCGTGCCTTGCGGAATGCGCACATCCACGAGGTCATAGAAGCCGTCGTTGAACAGGATCATGGGATCGAACACCATGATCATGTAGATGCCCCAGAACATCTTCAGCATGTTTTCGTTCAGGTAGAAGTTGATCGACCCAATCGCTTGAGGATCGGTGCCCGACCAGTCGAGGACCACCTTCTTGCCTTCGCGCCACATGGTGCACTTGATCTTGTACGGACCATGGCCGCGGCCGTCATCGTCAACGTAGTCTTCGAACGAGACCGGCTGTTCGCTGACGTTGTTGTCGATCAACACGCCCATGGCGCGCTTGTTACGATCCAAGGCCGCTTGGCAGGCCGAGACGAACACGTCGTCACCGAAGCGGTCGCACATTTCCTTGACGCGCTTTTCAGCAACGCGGCAGGCGGCGAGTACCGCATTGAGGTCCGAGCGGTTCCAGGTCGGCAGACGAACCTGGTTCAGCATCACTTCGACCAGGGTCGATTGCAGCACGCCCTTTTTGTAGAGCTTCGTCGGCGGGGTCACCAAACCTTCTTCGAAGATCGTGGTGGCGTCCGTGGGCATCGAGCCCGGCACCTTGCCGCCGTTGTCGGTCATGTGACCGAAGTGGCATGACCAGCCGACCAAACGGCCATTGTAGAAGATCGGCAGCAAGATCAGCCAATCGTTGGCGTGGCTGATGGCCCCTTCGGTCTTGTACGGGTCGTTGGTGAAGAAGATGTCGCCTTCTTCGATGGTGCCGTCGTAGTTGGCCAAGAAGCCGCCGATGAACGAACCGAACTGACCCACCACCATCTTGCCGTCTTTGTTGGCAATGAGCGGGAATGCGTCGTGCTGTTCGCGAATGCCCGGCGACATGGCGGTGCGGAACACCGTCGCATCCATTTCGTAGCGAGCGTTACGCAGCGCGCTTTCGATAATGTCGAGCGTGATCGGATCAATAGCAACCTTCTTGAAAGGTTTCTTATTGGTTTCGATGATCTGAGCTTTAGTTGTCGATGTCATGTATTAGCCCTCCTGCTCGACCGATTAGCGCTTCTTCTTCGCCGGGGCTTTCGCCTTCGGCTTAGATTTGGCTGGCTTGGACTTAGCTGGCTTGGATTTCGCTTTGGCGGCCGGTTTGGCCTTCGCAGCTTTAGCCGTCGGGGCCGCCATGCCGGCTTTCGGCTTCATGCCCTTGGGCGTGATCAAGATGCAGCCCACATGGTCGATCGTCCCCATACAGTCGGCCAAGATCACTGTGGTTGAGTCGAATTCGGTGACGATGGCGGGGCCTTGCACAACGTTGCCGGCTTTCAGCTTGGCGCGGTCGTAAATCTTGGCTTTGTACTTTTTGCCTTCATCCCAGAACTCGTGGTTCGAATTAATGACGGCGGCTTTCGGGTCCGTGCCGCCCTTGGCGACGCGGATGGCCTTCACGTTCGGGTATTCGCCGACGACCACAGCGCGCAGGTTGACGATTTCGTGCTCGGCATCGAGCGCGAACGTGAACTGGCGGGTGTGATAGGCATCGAAGCTCTTGCCGGCTTTGGTCAAGCCGTCCTTATCAAAGCCATCCGGTTTGCATTGGACCGGCACCGAGAAGCCCTGGCCGGTGTAACGCAAGTCAACTTCCCACACGACGGTCTGTTCTTTTTCCGGAATACCTTCTTTGGACAGGCTTTCTTTGGCCTGCTTGGTCAGGTCTTTCAGGATCGCGGTCACTTCTTTGTTCGACGTTTCCGAGTAACGGCGCACGAAGGTTTGCGACGCTTCGTTACGCGCACGCGTGGTGGCATCACCATACGCACAGAGCACACCCGGACCCGGCGGAATGATCACGGGCCAAGAGCCCGAGAGCTTGCCGATGGCGTTCGCGTGCAACGGACCCGCGCCGCCGAAAGCCACCAGCGCGAAGTCGCGCGGATCGTAACCTTGCTCGATGGACACGAGGCGCAGCGCGCCGAACATGTTTTCGTTGACGATCTTCACGATACCTTCAGCGGCCGTTTCGACCGAGATCTTCAAGGCATCGCCGACTTTTTTGCAGGCTGCTT
>JAEUKL010000230.1 GCA_016793005.1 Rhodospirillaceae bacterium
CGGCATTTTGTCGTGGGCCGATTTGTGGCGGTTGCCGCTGGCGAAACCAAATTTAGGCGGTAACGAACTGAAGTACGTGACCGACTGCATCACGTCCGGCTGGATTTCATCACAAGGCCCATATGTAGAGCGCTTCGAGAAAGCGTTCGCGGACTACATGGGCGGCGGTATTGCACGTAGCGTGTCGTCGGGCACGACGGCGCTGCATGTGGCCCTGGAGGCCTTAAGCATCGGCCCCGGCGATGAAGTGATTGTGCCCAACCTCACGTTCGGCGCCACGGCCAACGTGGTGATGCACTGCGGGGCGACACCTGTGTTTGTCGACGTAGACCGCGAGACATTAGGCTTAAGCGCGGCCACCATTGCACCCGCGCTGTCTGCCCGCACGAAAGCAATCATTCCGGTGCACCTTTATGGTCACCCCTGCGACATGGACCCGATCATGGAATTGGCCAAGGCGCACGGGCTTTATGTGATCGAAGACTGCGCGGAATCTTTGGGTGCGGAATACAAGGGACAGAAATCAGGACTGCAAGGCCATGTCGGCTGCTTCAGTTTTTTCGCCAACAAAGTGATTACCACCGGCGAAGGTGGGATGGTGCTGACCAAGGATCCGGCTCTGATCGAAAAAATTGGCATCTTGCGTGATCATGGCATGACGAAAGAGCGCCGCTACTGGCACATCTACCCCGGCTTCAATTACCGCATGACCAATTTGCAAGCCGCCGTGGGCCTGGCGCAACTGGAACAGATCGAAAAATTCTTGGGTAACCGCCTGCGCATCGCCAAGCGCTACACCGAACAGTTGGATGTCATCAAAGGCCTTGAACTACCGCACGAAGCGCCATGGGCCAAGAATATTTTCTGGCTCTATTCATTCGCGGTTGATGCGAAGGGCTTTGGTCTTTCGCGTGATGAGTTGCGCGACGACCTTGCGATCAAAGGCATTGAAACCCGCAATGTGTTCTTTCCGCTGTGGGGCCAACCGGCCTTCGCCAGCGGGCGCGCTGTGCCCTGCCCCGTGTCCGAAGACTATGCCGCGCGAGGCTTAAGTCTGCCGACCGCCAATGACCTGACACTGGATGAAGTGGACCGGGTGTGCGAAGGCATTCACAATGCCGCGGCCAAACGGCGCTTACTGAAAATTCAGCAGATGGGCTTTGCAGGCACGCACTAGGTTTTGCGCGTACTAAGTTTTGCGGGCCCTAAGTTTTGCGCGCACGCAGTAGCGCCTCGGCCACCACAAAGTCCGCTTCGGTATCGATGTCAACGCTACGCTCAGGCGGCATCACATAGCCCGCTACGCGCGCGCCCCACAGTGTGGCCCAGCCTTGTAATGTTTTGGTGCGCATCACATCAACCGCGCCATTAAGCGCGTAAACCGGCGGCAAGGCCTGACGTCGCGGATACTTCTGTTCATCTTCGCCCGGCACAAAAGGCTGTAGCACGCCATCAGATAAGGTTTTCATCCAGTACGGATGCGCCTTAGAAACAGAGACAGACCGCACCGAGTCCGCAGTGCTTTTGGCCAATACATCAATCGCAGCATCGATGTCATCAGCGAGCCGCAAAGGTGCTGTCGGGCGCAGCCACGCCACCATGGCGCAGTCGTGATTTTCCTTCACCGTCAGGAATTCCAAGGCATGCTTCAGCACCGGCATGTCCGGGGTATCGTCTTGCGCGAATTCGTCCGGGCGCATGAATGGCACTTCAGCACCGCAGGCCCGCGCGATCACCGCAATTTCATGGTCATCGGTCGAGACAATCACGCGGCTGACAGAGTTGGCCGCCAAGGCCGCGTCGATGGTCCAGGCGATCAAGGGCTTGCCCAAGAGCGGGCGAATGTTCTTGCGTGGCACGCCTTTCGAACCACCGCGCGCCGGAATAACTGCAATCACGTCTTTGGGCGCAATGCCGGACATTTTTATGTAACCTTGAGCTTTATGTAACCTTGAGACTCAGGTCGCCTTGAGGATTTGCGACAGGACACCTAAGGCTACATTATCCTCGCGCGGAACAAATAAGACAGCGGAAAGATCGGGGAACTGCTTGTTTGCGGCGATGGACGCCACCAACTCTTCCGCCGTCGCGGCAAAATCTGCGGCCCCCATCTCGATGTAATTGCCGAAGAACGACCACACCGTTGGATGCGTAAACGTGGTGCGCACACCGTACGCCGCGCATTCTTGGACCGTGCCGGAGAAACCCGTCACGTGGTGGTTCACGTGGGGCAAAAGGGCCGCCAACGGCAGCGTTGTCGTAAGCTGTGTTTCGTAGCGCGCCACGCCTGCGGCCTTCAAAGCTGCGTTCAATGCGTCGGGCATCAGATCCTTGTTGCACCAGGCTTGCGCGATGGGGTGACCGCGCACCAGCCACGTCCAGGTGGGCGGCGCTGTGCGCATAGCTTCAAGCAACAGCGGCGACAGCCCCGTCGAGGCCAGGGTTTGCAAAGTGACCAGAATGGTTTTTTCACCGCCCTGAATCACTTGGCCCAGTGCCGGCGGCAGGCCGTCACCTACAGCAGCGCGCCGGCCATAGTCGAGCCCAAAGCGACCGGTGAGTAAGGGTTGGTTGGCCGTGGCTCCCGGCGGCTGCCAGCGCAGAATGTTGTTGGCCGAGAGGTTGTCCCAGACAAAGAAATAATCAGGCAGCAGCTGGTAGCCGCCGGGCGGGAGATGCCGCCAGTGCGTATAGCCGATGTGATACGCGCCGTTGCCGCCATGCTGAATGTCGGCGACGGGCACGCCCAGTTCGCGCGCCGCCCATACCATGCCGATAGAAGGCGGGAAGTAGTAGCACGTCACCAGCACCAAGCCCGGCTGCACCGACTGAATGAAACTGCGGTACACCATCTTTTGCAGCCACAGCGAGGTCAGCTGGTTTTCCAGCACTTCGGTTAATTCGGGCAGCCCGATCCCAAAATTGACCGCAAGCCACTTGATGACCTGGACCGAAAAAACCCGCCCCACCTGAAGCATGGCTGCGCACTGCGCCAGGTCTTCGGGTTTGTGCCGGTCATGGCCCACACCGGGCACATGCAGGGTCATCACGTGGCGCGGCTGGGTTGTCGCAGATAAGGAGTTCGGAAACTCGGCCTTCACATAGGGCCAGCGCCCTGTCAGCAGTTCCGCCCAGGGGTCGGTGACGGGCGCATAGTACCCACGGGCGGTTTTCAAGTTGTGGTCATCGGCGCGGACGAAGACCAGAACGCGGCTGCTCTGGCCTACCGGCCCTTTGGGGATAGCCTGCCGCAATGCGTCGACACTTACATCGGCCCGGGACGGAGATTTCTGGATCAGGGCTTCAAACCGCCGCTCGATCTCGGCTTCTGCGTCAACAACACCCGCCGTGCGCGGCTTGGACTGGTCGTTGTCTTGCAGTTTCGTGGCCAAGAGAAAGCGCAGCGCCGGCCACAGGTGTAAATTGCCGACCGTGAATTGGTTGGCATCCAGTTCTTCTTCCAGAACCGCCAGCAGCTTCAGAAGGGTGCGTGTGGGAAACATCGTCGATGTATACTCGCCGCAGAATTGCCGTTGCAACCTCATTAATGCCGTCTAACATGAGGGCGTATGCCGAACCCGACTATACATCGACGATCCTTCACGATTGGCCGCCGCACTGTCGGCGATGACCAGCCGGTATTCATGATTGCCGAGGCCGGTGTTAACCACAACGGCGACACGAACCTGGCCTTAAAGCTGGTAACCGCCGCCCAAGAAGCCAGAGCGGACGCCGTGAAGTACCAGACTTTCAAGGCCGAGCGGCTTGTTGTTCCAACAGCCCCCAAGGCCGCCTATCAGCTGGAAGTGACGAGCCGCGATGAGTCACAGCTTGATATGCTGCGCGCGTTGGAGCTGGATGAAGCCGCCTACCCTGGCCTGATCAAGGCTTGTGCCGCCGCGGGCGTTGAGTTCATGTCGACGCCCTACAACGTTGAGGACATCGAGTTTCTGATGCGCCACAATGTTCCGGCGCTGAAGTTGGCCTCGATCCATGCGGCTGAACCGAGCTTCCTGAAATACGCAGCACAGACACAAAAGCCGCTGATCATTTCCACCGGCATGTGCACCATGACCGAAGTAAAGCGCGCCGTTGAAGTGGTGCGCAGCGCCGGAAATACGAACTTCGTCATCCTTCAGTGCACGACGAACTACCCATCTCCGGCGCACGATGCCAACCTGCGCGCCATGGTGACCATGCGCGATCAGTTAGGTGTGTTGGTTGGGTACTCGGACCATACGCAAACCGATACATCCTGCATCGCCGCCGTGGCATTGGGCGCATGTGTGGTGGAAAAGCATCTGACGCTTGATAAAGGCATGGCCGGGCCCGATCACTCCTCGTCGCTTGAAACCGCCGAACTGCGCGCCTACGTCGGGCGTATACGCGAAACCGAGGCGGCGCTGGGGAAAAGCACGAAATCGCCCTCGGACATTGAAGCGCGCAATATTCCTGGCATGCGGCGCGGCATTGCCACCCGGCGCGCCATTGCCAAGGGTGCAAAAATCACCGAAGCGGATCTGACACTGATGCGGCCCGCCGCAAAGGTTCCGGCTGCGGCATGGGATATGGTTATCGGCACCTATGCGGCAAAGGATATTCCGGCAGGTGTGCACTTGATGCCCGGTGACTTTTCCATGGCCAATGGTGACTTCTGATGACGATTTACATGTCATCCGGAGCATTTAGAACCCGCAGCGTCAATAGCGTGATTGACGATGCGGTACGGCTTGGTGTGAAGCGCATCGAGATGAGTTCAGGGCTGGACCACGAACCGAATTTGGAAGACGCCCTGCGCCGGGGTTTAAACAAAGGCCTGCAATTCCTGGTGCACAACTACTTCCCGGCGCCGGCGGACTCTAAAGTGCTCAATCTCACCTCGTCCGATCCTGATGGATTAGCGTGGAGCTTGAACCACTGCCGTTACGCATTGGATTTGGCCAAGCTGGTGAATTGCGATTTTTACAGCCTGCACAGCGGTTATGCGGTGGCCTTGAGCCCGCAGATGCTGGGCAAGCCCGACCTGCAGGCCGAGGCTTTTGGGAAAGCGAACGTGGACCGTGAAGGGGCTTATCAGCTGATGATCCAATCCGTACGCGAGGTGGCCGACTACGCGGCGGCCAACGGCAAAGAGTTGCTGCTGGAAAACAATGTCATTTCCCCCGTGTACCTGAAAAAAGCGCCGCTCAATCCGCTGCTGATGACCAATGCTGAGGAAATTGTGCGCTTCATGACGGATGTGGACCGGCCCAATGTGGGGTTCCTGATCGACGTGGGTCACACCAAGGTTTCGGCGACAGCGCTTAATTACGACGCGCATAAATTCTTGGATACGGTCGAGGCGTACATTCGCGCTCTGCACTTAAGCGACAATGACGGCCAGGAAGATCAGAATTTGCCCTTCAATGCTGAGTCGTGGTTCGCAGCACGCCTGAAAGACTTCGCTGATCTGCCCATGGTCATCGAAGCCTATGAATTGGCCGATGACCAAATGCTGCAGCAGCTGGAATTAGCTGAACGGCTGACGGCCTAATTATTCCACATCAACAGTGTGGTAGCGCCCGTCCGCATGACTGAAAACAATGGTTTTCAGCGACGGGCCCCAGGATTTATCGACCAAGTGCCCAAAGCCGATGGACTTTAAGTGCTTGGCAATCACGCGCTGGCCCAGCATTTCAATGTTGGTGGGAATCACCGGCGTGTAGCGGTTCAAGACCTTCACGCATTCATCGCGGTAAGCCTCGCGGCCCGCCACCGCTTTGTTGGCGCCGTGAAAGCGGTAAATACCGAAAGGCACATTCACCACATACAGATCAGTTTTCTGCATGAAGCGGGCCCACAGTTCAAAATCACCGGCAAGTTTAAGTGTGTGATCAAAATCACTGCCCACTTCGTCCCACAGGTCGCGCCGCCAGAAGGTACAATCCTGCACAATCCAGCCCGAGGTCGGCAGCCCCGACGATTTGATGTGCTCGCCGTTGAAGAACCCCCAGTTATCAACACCCGGCAGGAAATCAGACTTGATCACCACACCGTCTTTACGGGCCTGCAACGGATAGCGCGATGTGATCCAGCGCACATGCGGCAACTGGTCAAAGATGTCGAGCACGGTCTGGATCGTCCAGGGGGTGATCTGATCGTCCGAGTTCAGCCAACCCATGTAGGGCGCATCAGACTTTTTGAAGCCGTCTGCGATGGCATGATACATGCCCTCGTCTTTAGCACTTTGACTGTGCTTAAAGTGGCTCGCGTACTTTTTGATGATCTCATTTGAACGGTCGGTCGAGCCGCCATCCATCATCACATAATCGACGCGCTCGAAGCCCTTGCTGTGCACGATGGAGCGGATGCAGTCCTCAAGGTAGTCACCGTAGTTGTAGTTGGTGGTGACCATGCAAAGGCGGTTGGCGGAGGATGCGGTCATTGCGGCGCTCTGTTCGCAAAAAGTGCATCAAGCTTCAGGTACTTGAAACGCACCTTCAGCTTGAGAAGGTGCTGCCATGGCGGCGCGGTGGCTGCGATATCGACGATGGCTTGCGGCCCTTCGGCCAATAGCAACATCGTCATACCTTCGATGTTTTTCATCCCTGAAAATGACCATGCCGCCGCATGATCGGCTGCCAGCATCTCAACACGCTGGCTCTGATGGTCGCCCACGTAATTCAACTCAACACTGACCAGCTTCATCACCGCACTGGTTTGCGGCCAACGGAGCCTTAAACGTTTAAAGGATGGGCCGCCCAAGGGTTTGATGGTGACGTCGACCTCGCCCGCACCGAACGCATTGATGTTCAACGGTGTGGCGCCCTGCAGCGCATCATCAAAGCCTTCACCGCGATCAGGACAAATGGCGAAATTGCCCAGTAGCGGTCCGGCCGAAAGATGGGCTGACTTATAAGCCTGAAAAAAGCCAGCCGCATAGAATTCAGCCATGAACGGCGAGATCAGCGTCAGCGCCGCCGACGGCCAGTACGACTGCTGCCCGGTCAACGTGTTCAGCACCGGCATACCTTTGTGCTCCAGTTCGGCAGGATCAACCGACATGTCCATAAACTGGCGCAGGTCCTTCACATCATATTTGGCTTCGTGCTTCCAGCGGCCCAGGGCCGCAAGCTCCTCACGCGCAGGATACAGCGTGGACGTAACGATGATGCTCTCAATCTGGCGGCGCAAGTGGTCGTCCGCCATGACAGCGCTTGAGAATCCCGGCCCAAATTGCGCATCCATCGCATCCAAGGCCGCAATCACGCCATCTTGCAGAATTTCCATCTGCACCAATTGCGCTTCGTCACGCAGGTTATCCATCAGTACCGGCGCGCCTGTATCATCGAATTCAAACAAACTGCCTTCACGGCACATGCACGCATGTTCCAGCACATAGGGCATAGATGTCAGAATACGCGCAGCCTTGGGGTCGAAACCGTCATGCGCGAGGTAGCCGCGCAAATCGACGCCGTCATTTAAGCCCGCCAGCATGTTCTCGGCTGCGGCATCGTTCAAAGCCAGGTAGAGGCCGATCAGCGGCACCGTAAAGCCTTCGCGGCGCAAAATGCGTTCCAACACCACCTGAATGGTCGCCGCATACCCCAGATCCATCACCACGAACGGCATCGCGCCATTCAGGTCGATCTGCTTCTTCAGAGCCGTGATCAGGTTGCGGCGTGATGCCGCCGAAACCGCGCAGACTTTCGCTTTGGCTGCTTCACTCTTCTCGATAAAGGCGCACAGCCGCATCAGATCATCGCCATCCATCAGATCGAATGCGGCGCCTGCGCCGGGCATCTCGGCCAGATCGGCGCGGGATAAACCGCACTGCGCCAGCATCTCGTCGGTGGTTAGGCCCGGGCAGTAGGAAATAAACGCGGCAAGGCGGCTAAGGTCGTCCGGGTAAAGGGCCGCACGCATCACGGCACGGCGCGACAGCCACAACTCCTCGGTGTCGATGGCAACTCTGGCATGCGCGGCGGCACTGTCCAGCAACCGGTTGAGAAACCGCCCCTCGCGCATCATGCCGAAGACTTTAGGATAGTTGTGAGTCTTGCACTCCTGCACCATCCAATGGGCGAAGGCCGCCAACACCGGCCCCAGCACGCACGCGCCGTAGCGCCAATGCAGCGCGAAGTCGGGCAGCACCGTCATGGGCACGCGGTGATACAGCCGCGACCGCAACCCTGTCAGGCCGTAATCGCCCGCAGGCCCCAACAAGGCACGGCGTTCGGCCTCGGCTTTCGGGAATTCATATTGCTGTACGCGCGGGCTGAATACCCACTTCTCATAATGCACACACAGCATGCCTAAGCGGCGGCAGGGCGCCACATCGGCATCAAAATTATCGCCAATATGCAGAATATCTGTTGGCCGGGCGCCCCACTCGACCAGCAACTGGTCAAAAAGGTCGCGCCACTTGGGCTTGCTTTCCTCGTTCGAGATGACCAGGCGGTCGAACACCGGCAGCACGTTGCCAAAGGCCGCCGCAATGAAGCTACGCAATTCGTCGGCCGTGAAATAGGTATCCGATACCAGCGTCACGGTAACGCCTGCGGCTTTAGCCTCGGCCATCAGCGCTGCAATTTCATAGTCCGGCAGCATCAAGCTGCGCTCGACAGAAACCTCCATATTGCATAGCGCTGATGCACCAGCCGTTTTGGTGAACATCGCCGACGGCAGCAGGCTATAGATATCGGCCAGCGTAATTTCGCGTGTGCTGGTCGCTTTCTCTTTGATGGCCCGGGCCTTGCGTTCGGCGGCCGCACGCAGTTCGGCAAATTGCGCCGCCGACACGTGCCCCGCTAAAAGCGCTTTCGCCTTTAATTCCTGACCCAATAACCAGAACACATCCTTGGGTTCAGGAACTTTGCGCCAGATCAGCGTGTCGAATACATCAACCGATAGAACCTTGATCGCCTTCGCCGCAATGGCGTCGAGAATCGGGTGCAAACGGCGGTCGGAGAGCGTCGCGGACATCGGTACTTTCAAAAGCTACAGGCTGGCCGCACTATACCTGTACCCAGCGAATCCGTCACTGACTGATCAGGCTTTGGGCACGAAGCCGCAGCAGGCCATAGACCATCGTGGTGTACGGGATCGGCACAGCGCACAAGCCCGCAATCTCCACGGCCGCACCGATGATGGGGGCCAGTTCCAAAGGCCGCCCGCGTTCGGCATCGGACAGCATGGAGGTTTTGACTTTTGGGATCGCACGGCCCGGCGGAAAGCGCTCAGCGCCGCTGAGGCCGCCAGATATCCCTAAGCGCTCGCCCAACACCCGAATCTCATCGGTGATCTTTACTGCAAGATCGCGCACCAGCGGGTCAGCCAGCATCACGTCGTTGGTCGACATGGTCAGCGCGCTTAATGGGTTGAAGACGATGTTGGCCACCAGCTTGTTCCAAATCGAGGCATGGATGCTGGCAGGCGTTGTGGCGGTGTAATTGGTTTCAATGAACGGCTTGGCGATATCGGCCAGGCCCTTTTGCGATGCATCCGGGCGGCCCAGTTGCAGCTCCTGTGAATGTTCATGGTTCAAGGTGCCGTCGGCCAAAATGTCGACACGGCAGTTGATCACACCCCACACCACGCGTTCGAGCGGCACGGACTTCGCCAGCAGCCCATCGGGATCGACGCTTTTCAGGGCCAAGCCCTTCATCTTGGCGCCAAAGTGACTGAAGAACCACCACGGCACACCGTTCATCACAAACAGCCACGGTGTTGTAGCGTGCGACAAAGCCTGCAGGTGCGGCACGGCCCACGGCAAACCGTCGCCTTTAACAGTAATGATCAGCAAATCTTGCGGGCCCAAGTCTTTGGGGTCGGAGACAGCTTTGATTTTTTCGGTGAAGGTTTTCCCGCCATCAATCAGCGTGACGCCCTTGGCGTTCATCTCGGCGGCTTTGGCAGGCCGCGCCACCGCGCTCACCTCATAGCCCTTGCGGCTCATCAGCACCGCCATCATGCCGCCCACGGCACCGGGGCCGACAATGCAAATCTTTTTCATCGCTCTATCTCATAAACTCAAAACATTTTACCGGGGTTCATAATACCCGCCGGGTCAATCGCCTGCTTGATGCGCTGCATTAGCGCCACACCATCACCGGCTTCGCGCTTCAAGTGCGCGATCTTACCTAAGCCAATGCCGTGTTCGCCCGTGCAGGTGCCGCCCATACTTTGCGCGCGCTCCACCATCCTATCATGCAGCGCTTCGGCTTCGTGCAGTTCTTCAGGCTTATCGGGGTCCAGCACCAGCACCACGTGGAAATTGCCGTCGCCCACGTGGCCCAAAATCGGCGCCGGCATAGAAGCCTTCGCCAGATCGGCTTTGGTCTCTGCGATACATTCCGCAAGGCGCGAGATCGGCACGCATACGTCAGTCGCCAGACCCTTGGAATTGGGACGCATGGCGAGACTGGCGTAATAGGCTTTGTGGCGCGCCTCCCACAGCTTCGAGCGATCCTCGGCTTGGTCGGCCCACTGAAAGCCCGAGCCACCACGCGCTTTGGCCAACTCGCCCACCGTGGCGGCGTTGTCTTTCACGCTGACGCTTGAGCCATGAAATTCCAAAAACAGTGTGGGCTGTACAGGTAACGACAATTTCGAAAACGCATTCACCGCCGCAACACTGACATCATCCATGAGTTCGATGCGCGCCACAGGAATGGCCGATTGAATCACTTCAATCACGGTGTTTACGGCGTCATCGACACTGGGGAAGCTGACTGTCGCGGCAGCAATCGCCTCGGGGATCGCGGCCAAGCGCAGCGTGATCTCGGTCACGATGCCCAGCGTGCCTTCGGATCCAATGAAGAGACGTGTGAGGTCATAGCCCGCCGCCGATTTGCGCGCGCGGCCCCCGGTTTTGATCACTGACCCATCGGGCAGCACCATCGTCAGGCCCAATACACTTTCCCGCATGGTGCCGTAACGCACCGCATTGGTGCCCGAAGCGCGCGTGGCCACCATGCCGCCGATGGTGCAGTCCGCCCCCGGATCGACCGGGAAGAACAAACCTTGGTCACGCAAATGCGCGTTCAACTGATTACGCCGCACACCAGCTTCGATGATGCAATCCAAATCAGGCGCGTGTACCGCCAGAACTTTGGTCATGCGCGAGAGGTCGATGCACACGCCACCTTGCACGGCGTTCACCTGGCCTTCCAGCGAGGTGCCTGCACCGAAAGCGATGATCGGCACCGTATGCGCCGCACAGATTTTCACGGCTTCGGCCACATCTTCGGTGCTTTCAGCAAACACCACGGCGTCGGGTGGCGCCGAGGGATGCCAGCTTTCGCCGCGCCCGTGTTGATCGCGGATGTGCGCAGACGTACTCACACGCGCACCGAAGTGTGCCAGCAAAGCAGCAACAGCTTCGGCAATCCGGCTCACGGCTTGGCTACCTTTGATTCAAAGCCATTGAAAATGCCGCTTTCAACCATGCGATCCCAATTAGCGCAGATAAAGTCGTAGTTATCGGCTTCATCGCGCGTCGGCCGGTTCGCAAAACCGTTCTTGGGCGAGCCTAAAGCCGCCGCATAATCTTCCGCATGAATCTGCGGCTGCAACTGCGCCAGGAAATTACCGCGCGGTTGGGCGCGCCACTTTCTGAGCGCCTCCATATCAATCGGCGCGGT
>JAEUKL010000315.1 GCA_016793005.1 Rhodospirillaceae bacterium
GGGCATTCGTTTCGCCATCGAAGACATGACCGAGATCCGTAATCTCGTCATCCGTCGCCGCAACTTGCAATAAGCGCTTTACAGCGGTGCCTGAAGGCTGCGGTTAAAGTCACCGATCCCGTTAATCAAGGCCGCCACCACCTCACGCTCAGGCAGCGTGAGGTGCGGGTTCCACGCATCCATCAGCAGCACAATCCGGATGTAATCGGTGCTGCGGTTCCAGGCCGCGTGTTCGTACGTATCGTCGAACATCACGCACTGCCCCTCGACCCAAGGTCGTTCCTCGCCCGCAACCATCAGCGCGCAGTTCTCGGGCACAATCAACGGCAAGTGCACGACCATGCGAATGTTGGCAACGCCTGTGTGTGGTTTGATTTCGGATCCTGGCGTCAGAACCGAAAAACAGATTTCGGGCGATGAATGCTTGATCCGCACCAAAGGCAATTGCTCGATCACAGCCGACGTACGCGCAGCGCGCTGATGATTTTCATCGATGCGCTGGCCATCGCGGTAAAAGAAAAACGCATCCCATGAGGATGTTTCGGTACCGCCCAGGTAGGTTTCATTACCTTCTGAATCTTGCCGCTTCAAAAACGACGGCAAATTGCCGCCCGATACAGCTTGTAGTGCGTCCTCACGGATCGCCGCAGTATGTGATTCGAGGTCAGCGACCCACGGCACATCTTCGCGGGTGAAGTAGTGCTGAACCGGCAAATCAGGGAAAAAGAAATAAATCGGGCGCTGCATCGGAGCCGGGGTATCGGCCGCAATCTTGCCCACGTAGGCATCCAGAAATTTGGTCACACGCTTTAAGTCGCTCGCCTCAAAGCGTGCCTTGAAACCATCCAGCAACGCGCCGAACAGTTTGGCCTGCCCCGCTTTCACATACATCATCGCTTGGCGTGCTTCGGGCGGCGTCGCGTCGGGTTTCAGCCATGCCCCTTGTTCTTGCGCTGTGTCGATGGCCGCTGCGTAATGTCGCAAGGCTTCGTCGGACTGGCCTTGCCGTTCACGCACAGTCCCGAGGTAAAGGCGGGCCATGTAGTTCTCGGGGGCGTTGCGCAACGCTTGCACAAATTGCTCGGCTGCATATTCAAGTTTGTTCTGCGCACGGTAGATCATCCCCAGATCAGTCAGAAAGCGAGGATGACCGGGCGCGTGCTGTAACGCTGCTTTCAGGTATTTCGTGGCGTCGTCAAACTTGCGTTGTTTGAAAGCGATCATCGCCATGAAGCTAAACGCCTCAAGCGGCGGCTGTGGCAAGGCGATCAGCTTCGCGTAGATCGCTTTAGCGTCGTCGACACGGCCTTGGGCGGCCAATGCCCGTGCGATATCAAGTTCAGCCGACATGCGCCGCCACTGTCGTCATTCAATACGTTTGAACTTCACTGCGAGGGAGGTGTTGTCAGCTTTCAAGAAAAATGCTCCCAACATTCCGCGGCTAATGGTCACGCCCGCGCCGGAACTCACGCGATACTTGGTGCCTTCGGTTTGTTTCCAAACCTGACCATTGTCGAGGGTGACAATGGTCGCGCCGTACGCATCGGCGGCCACTTTGACCACGCGCGCGCGCATGGCATCGGGCTGCGCATCAACCGGTTGTTCGCGTTTCTCAGACGGCAAATTTTCTTCGCCAAATTTTTGGGCTGGTGTTGGCTTTGGTGCCGTGACGTTCGGTGTCGGTGCGGCAGGTTTCGCGGGTGCCGTTGTGGCGGCCGGCGTGGCGGGTTGAACTGGAACTGCTGGGGCAACTGGGGCAGCAGGTGCCGGTACAGGAACGGTCGCAGAAGGCGCCGGTGTTGGCGCGCGAAGTATAGGTGCAGGTGCCGGAGGTGGCGGCGCGACGGGAGCAGGGTTGCGCAATGCGCCGTCAACAAAGCGATCATAGCAAAACAAGCGCGATGTTGGGTCTGGGAGCACCCGGCAATCCAGCAAGCCTTTATCGACCTGCGCCATGGCACTGCCCAACGAACTGCAACTCAGAATTAGACCCAAGCAAGCTGCACTCAAACCAAGCGCGTTTTTTTTGAACGACATACACCCAACCCATTCTTCGGAAGCTAGCGGCAACTTTATAGCCTTTGTCGGCTAACTATTCGCAATCTTGTTGCAACTTTAGGTTCATCTGAGCCACTTTCATGTAGGACATTTTGCGGCTTTCTACACCGCTGACCCAACAGGAAGTCTATTTCTTAGGCACTCGATTAAACCGCATTTTTCCTGCGTTTTGTGTTGTCCTTCTGCCACATGCACACGCGATTTTGATAATTATGACAATACAACGTTGACCCTGCCTCGCAAGGGGGCGAATGATTGATGCAACTAGCAGTGGGGCTCGCTCTACTCGCTCTGTAAGTCCTGGCTGAGGGGCCAGGGACCTTCATTAACAATATCCGCAAAGGGTTCATCACGTGAAAAACGGATCATCTCTACGCCGCTCAATACGCGCGGCATTAATGGCTAGCGTAGCCGGCTTTGCCGCTACCGCAGCCATGGCTCAGCAGCAAGTTGCTGAAGAGAAGCTCGAAGAAATCGTCGTCACCGGTTCGCGCATTCAGCGCACCGACTTGGTATCCAACAGCCCGGTTTCGGTGCTGTCGTATGAAGACATCAAGAGCGTCGGCACGAGCAACATCGAAGAGTTTGTCCGTGATCTGCCGCAAGTCGTGCAAGCCGTCGGTTCCAGCACCAACAACGGCAACGGGGGTGCGGCCACGGTAGACCTGCGCAACCTGGGTGAAGAACGCACCTTGGTGCTCGTCAACGGCAAGCGCTTCGTGTCGTACGACACGCAAGGCCTAGTCGACTTGAACATGATCCCCACCAGCCTGATTCAGCGCGTGGAAATCGTCACCGGTGGCGCTTCGGCCGTGTACGGTTCTGACGCCATCGCCGGTGTCGTCAACTTCATTCTGAAAGACAACTTCGAAGGCGTTGAAATCGACAGCCAATACGGCATCACCGAAAAGGGTGACGGCGACCGCTTCGACGTGTCGACCACGGTCGGCGGCAACTTCGACAATGGCCGCGGCAACCTGGTCTTGAACGTTGGTTTCAGCGATCAGCAGCAAGTGACCCAAGGCGAACGCGATTTCTCGAACTTCTCGCTGGCTGCGGCTGACTTCAGCGCCGGCGGTTCTTCGACCGCGCCGGAAGGCATTTTCATTACGTCGAACGGCTTCCGCCAGTTTGACTCGAGCGGCAACCTTGTGCCGCGCTTCAAAGTGTTCAACTTCAACCCCTACAACTTGCTGCAAACACCGCACAAGAAGTGGACGGGGACGGCAATGGGCCACTACGCCATCACCGAAGATATCGATTACTTCGCGCGTATGTCTTACGCCGGCAGCCGCGTGAACACGATTATCGCGCCGTCGGGCACATTTTTCTTCCCGTTCGACATCAACTACACCACCAACCCGTACCTGAACGCGCAAGCCCGTAGCGTGCTG
The DNA here is from genome assembly GCA_016793005.1 of Rhodospirillaceae bacterium. GTDB lineage: Bacteria > Pseudomonadota > Alphaproteobacteria > Rhodospirillales > Rhodospirillaceae. The sequence continues at coordinate 3,453 of JAEUKL010000315.1, forward strand.
GCCGCCGAAGATACGGCTGCAAACGGCGATACGAACCCGGGCGACGGCATCGTAACGCTGGCTTTCGGCCGCCGTACGACTGAAGTCGGCACGCGTGACTCGATCTACGAAAACAACGCCTTCCAGTTCGTCAACGGCTTCCGCGGTGACATCGGCGAAAGCTATCACTGGGAAGTGTTCGGCCAATACGGCCGCACCACACGCACCCAGAACTTCCTGAACGACATCAGCTTCAGCCGTACGCAACAGGCCTTGTTGGCCGTGCGTAACGCCTCGGGGACGATCGTCTGCCAAGACACCAGCGGCGGGTGCGTACCGGCCAACTTGTTCGGTGCAGGCAACCTGTCGGCGGCCGCCGCGCAGTTCATCGCGCTTAACCTGGTGGAAAACGACACCCGCGGCCAATGGGTCACGGGCGCTCAATTCACCGGCGACCTGCCGTTCACGCTGCCCACGGCCAACAAGCCCGGCGGCTTCGCGCTTGGCGGCGAATACCGCAAAGAGTCGGGCCGCCATCGCCCCGACGACAACTACGCCCAAGGCAATGCGCCCGGCTTCGGTTCTTCGACTCCGATCAACGCCACCTACAACGTGAAAGAATTCTTCGGCGAAGCATTGGTGCCGTTGGTTGAAGATGCACCGTTCGCCAAGGAAATTTCGCTCGATACCGGTGTGCGCTACTCGGATTACAAGAGCCAAGTTTTGACGGTGACCAACAACTTCAACAACACCACCTACAAAGCGGGTGGCGGTTGGGCACCGGTTGAAGGCTTCAAGATCCGCGGTCTGTATCAACGTGCGGCCCGCGCCCCGAACCTGCAGGAACTGGGCCAGCCCAAGACCCCGGGCACCGGCGATGCCAATAACGATTACTGCGCTGGCGCAGCTGTAGCCGGCAATGCATCGTTGCGGGCTCTGTGTATCGCCACAGGCGTTCCGGCCGCGTTCATTGGCCGTGTCGCTGGCCCGATCTCGGGTCAGATCAACAACTACTCAGGCGGCAACCCGAACCTGCAACCTGAAAAGTCCAACACCTACACGTTGGGCGCGGTGTTCACGCCGGAAGCTCTGCCGGGCTTCGAGTTGGTGGTCGACTACTACAAAGTCGGCGTGTCCAACGCGATCGTCCAGCCGACCGAGCAAGGCATCCTGGACGCCTGCTACACGATCGAGCGCGATGCGAACGGCACGTTCTGTAAGCGTATCGCACGTAACCCGCTCAACGGCTCGCTGTTGGGTGGCACTGAAACCGGCGTCGACGCGCGCCGCATCAACGCCGCCAAATACAAAGCCGAAGGGATCGACTTCCGCACCGGCTACACGTTCGATCTGAACACGGCGGGCGCCTTGTCACTGGTCCTCAGCGGCACGCACGTCATGAAGTCGGTCAAGCAGGATGCCTCGTTCCTGGCTGCGAACAACTGCGCAGGCCTGGTGGGCGATACCTGCTTGCGTCCGGATCCGAAGTGGCGTTGGACGCAAACCACGAAGTGGGATTACGACGCTTTGAGCATGCAGCTGCGTTGGCGTTACCTCAGCAAAGTGACGAACGACAACGTTGCTTTGGCTGGCGTTCCGGCCAGTGCGTTTAAAGTGCCGGTCATCAGTGATGCGCACTACTTCGACCTGACGGGTGGGTACAAACTGAACGAAACCGTCGCGCTGCGTGCCGGCATCACCAACCTGTTTGACCGCAAGCCGCCGGTTGTCGGTAACGACTACGGCGGTACGACCGAAAACAGCGGTAACACTTATCCGGCCACCTACGATCCGCTGGGCCGTTCTTACTTCTTCGGTGTGACGGCCAGCTTCTAAGCTGCACCGTTCTCCAGACTTGAATAGAAAATGGCGGGAGAATTTCTCCCGCCATTTTATTTTGGGCTTAAAACTGTACGGTCTCCGGTACGCCGTTGCCGATATCAATCCATTGCATTGGCGTCATCGGGTTTAGTGATGCAACACGGTCCTGGAACTTCATCTCAGCCACAGACCGTGCAAGGCTGCTGAAATTTACCAGTGTTTTGCAGTCAGGCCGCTCCGTGCGAATAGGCAGCGCAATGCCATGCACGAGGGCGACACGGCCGGCCCGACTGCGGATTTCGCGTTTAGCGGCATAGCCGCAGGGCTGGGTTACGGCGGCCCAGGCGATCAGTACTGCCGATTTCTGAAGTTCCTGATTGTATACCGAAGGTGTGTCTTTCACGGTCGGTTCGTGGCCGATGGCGTCGACGATTTGGGTGCCCGCCATGCGCAAGGCAATCCGGTCGGGTGAGTATACGTCGATAATCGCCACAGAGGGCTGCAGATCAGGCGGCACGTGATCCAGGTAATCACGCAGATGCGGCGTGAACGCGATT
>JAEUKL010000336.1 GCA_016793005.1 Rhodospirillaceae bacterium
GGGTTGGCTCGCGTCATCGGGTACACGCGGCACGATCGTATCTACATCACTGCCCGATTCGCTTACTCCAGTTCCGCAGGCGTCGCCCCTGGCGAAGGCCAGCACGGTCATGAACGCTGAGTACCAGTTCAAGAAGCCACCGGCACGTTCGCTTGCTATTCCGGCGGGTAAATGGCTGAAACTTGATGAAGGCGCACCCGATGGCAGATTGTTTCCGAAGGATGTTTTGGCGCGCGCGTACCGCTCGGCGCTGTACCGTGCGGCGCGCGAGAATCGCCTGCAGTATCGCGACCCACGTGGCTCAATCATGCTGCGTGAGGAGGTGGCCGGCATGCTCAAGGCTCAGCGCGGCCTCATGGTCACGGCCGAGAACATCTGCATCACGCGTGGCAGTCAGATGGGTATCTTCATGGCCGCGCGCATTCTCATCCAGCCGGGTGACGCGGTTCTTGTTGAGGCGCTAACCTACGAGCCAGCCGTGGCGGCTTTTAAGAGCTGTGGTGCCAAGATTGTTTCGGTGAAGCTCGACAAGCACGGCGTAGACGTGGAGGACATCGAGCGCCAATGCAGGCTCAATCGCGTACGTGCTATTTTTCTTACGCCGCACCACCAATTTCCTACGACCGTCGCGCTGCGCCCTGATCGCCGCTTGCGGTTATTAGAATTGGCCCGGCAATTTGCGTTCGCCGTTATTGAAGATGATTACGACCATGAATACCATTTCCAATCGCAGCCCTTGCTGCCCATGGCCAGCTATGCGCCTGAGCGGATCATTTACGTGGGCTCGTTGTCCAAGCTTCTATTGCCGGCCTTGCGTATCGGCTATGTCTGCGCTCCGTTGCAGGTGATCGAGTCCATCGCCCACGAAGTCACGGTGCTCGACAGTATGGGCAATACTTTGACCGAGGACGCCGTCGCCGAACTTATCGGGACAGGTGAAGTGCGCCGTCACGTTCGTAAGATGACGCAAGTTTATGCGCAGCGCCGCGATGCCTTCGCTAAGGCACTCGATGAAGAACTCACCGACATGGTCGACTTCGAGGTTCCTGACGGCGGCTTGGCTTTCTGGATCCGATTCCGCAAACTCGCTGATCTCGACCGCATCGAGAAAAATGCCCCGGACCTCGGTTTGCAATTTGCCGCATCGCGCTCCTTCATCACCCGTCCCGGCGCGACCCGGGGGTTGCGCATCGGGTTTGCAAGCCTGTCGGAACGCGATGCCCGGGCGGCTCTCAAAGCCCTGCGCCAAGCCGCCAAGCCCTGAAATAAAAGGATTTTCTGTTTTATTGGGGGTGCCGTTGGACCCCTCGGGTTATGGGTTTTGGATGTCCCGGGATGGGCCAATGGCGCGTTAAGCTTAAGCCATGAATTACCAACCGCGCTCCAGGGCTGATGTGTTGCGACTGGTGGAAGCCTATCCGCTGGCGTGGCTTATTGGCGCAGCCGGACCGGCCTTCGATGCTACGCCGTTGCCGCTACTGCCGGAGACTGATGCAAGTGGGGCGATTGTCTCGTTGCTCGGGCACTTTGCATTGCGCAATCCTCAGGTCGAGCTTTTGCGCCGCAACCCGCGTGCGCTGATTCTATTTTCCGGACCACACGGCTACATCTCGCCACGATTGGTTTCACAGCGCGGCTGGGCACCGACTTGGAATTATGCCGTAGCCAAGTTTCAAGTTGATATCGAGTTTGTGCCGGATGAGAACCTCCGTGCGATCGAGAAGCTTGTCGAGAAAATGGAAGGCGATGTGGCCAATCCATGGCAGGTGGCCGAAGTCGGCACGCGCCTTGAAAGCATGTTGCGCCAAATTATCGCATTTCGCGCGCATGTGCGCAGCGTAGATGGCCGCTTCAAGCTCGGTCAGGACGAGAAGCCCGAGACGCACTCCGAACTTCTCGCGCGTGTAGCGGATCACGACCTAACGTCATGGATGGCTGACTATGGGCCGCCGCAGAGTGTTGCAACGGGCATGAGCGGTGCCGTGAATGAAATGGCGGAATTGAATAAGTAGATGCATTGACGAAAGTCTAAGAGATAGGCGTTGCAAGGGGCTGAACAACAGTTGGGGAAAACAAATGATCAACAATTCTGAAAAGATCACACATGGGCGCCTGCATTTGCACCAGGTCCTGATGCAGAGCGTGGCCGCGGTCGCGCTGTTGTCGGTGCCGGCGTTGGCGCAGGACAAGGCGGGGGATTCTCAGCCGCAGCAAGAGGCACAGGCCAAAACTGAAGCCCCTGCATCCAAGGAGACGATCGAGCAGATCATCGTTACCGCGCAGCAAGCGCAGAAGCAGGTCGAGGCCGGTGGCACGGTCGGCGTGTTGGGCGACCTTGATGCCTTGGAAACGCCCTTCAACATTTCAACGTTCAC
>JAEUKL010000343.1 GCA_016793005.1 Rhodospirillaceae bacterium
TTGGAATTCACCTGGTATTGGCACACGACGCCGGAACGCGAATCATTCATTCGCATCAATTTCAAACCCAACGATGCAGGAACCATGATGACCTTCATCCACGAACAGTTCTTCGACCAAGCGGCCTGCGACGGCCACACCAAGGGCTGGACGATGGGATTGGCGAAATTGGAAGCATTCTTGGATGGAAGCGCCGCATGAGCACCACTCCGGCGCGTTACGAAACCATCCAAGGGATGCATCTTGCGGGCTTCAACGTCAGCTATGCCTTCCAGAACATGAACGATATCCCCGAACAGTGGGACCGTTTGCAGCCATACATCGACACGACCCCCAACCAAGTGGGGCAGCGTGCTTATGGTGTGTGTCATGGTATGCACGCACAGGGGTTCGATTACTTTGCGGGCATTGCAGTTTCAAAGACCAGCGATCTGCCCAAGGCGCTAACACCCCTGCACGTCCCCGCCGGCACCTATGCCGTGTTTCTGCACTTAGGCCCCATCAGCGCGATTCGCGACACGATAGACGCAGCCTGGTCGTGGTCGAAGTCATCCGGCCAGCAGGACATGACCCGCGCACTGCATCTGGAAGTCTACCTGGAAGACTGGGCGCCCGGCAAAGACGGCGGCGTTGAGGTGTGGATGCCTGTTAAATCATGACGCCCTAGACAGACGCACACTTTGCCAACCATGATCGCGATGGAAGAAAAAGAGAGGAGCAGCACGTATGCCCATCGCGTCTGTGAATGGCCTAGAGATGTATTATGAGATCGAGGGTGCGGGCCCGCCACTGTTGTTGCTGCACGGCGGCCTGACCACGATTGAATACTCATTTGAAAAGCTGCGCCCGAAGCTGGCACAGCGTTGGACAACGATTGCAGTAGAGCAGCAGGCCCACGGCCGCACCGCCGATATCGACCGCGAGATCACCTATGACTACATGGCCGACGACACGGCTGCCTTGTTAAGACACCTGAATGTTGCGCAAGCCGATGTGTTCGGTTGGAGCGACGGCGGCAACACCGGCATTCAACTGGCGCTGCGTCACCCGGACTTAGTGCGAAAACTGGCCGTATTTGGATCTTTCTGCAGCATGGAGGCGTTGTATCCGCACATCATTGAATTTTTTGCGACCGCCACGGCGGACGACTTTGGCGCAGACCTGAAGGAAGCCTACGAAAAAGTTGCGCCCCGGAAGGAATGGACCCGCTTGATCGACAAAACCAAGGTCATGACTCTGCCGGATACAAGTTGGAGCCGCGACAAGTTGAAATCCATATCTGCACCGACGCTGTTTATGATCGGCGATGACGACATTGTGAAACCCGAACACGCCGTAGATATGTTTCGGTTACTGCCGAAGGGGCAACTCGCCATCCTGCCGGGCACAAACCATTTCGCGCCCGTGTACAAGCCGGATTTGTTGCTGTCGCTGATCGAGCCGTTCTTGGCGGGACCAATGCCAAAGGTGAAAACTGCTGCAAGTTTTGGATAGTGCGCTTCAATCAGGGAGGATAACGCGATGAGTTACGTTGACGGATTTGTGATTCCGGTGCCGAAGAAAAAGATCGCCGCCTACAAAAAGATGGCGAATCTGGGCAAGCGTGTGTGGATGAGCCACGGCGCGCTCGATTACGTGGAAGCCATTGCCGATGACGTGAAGCCGGGCAAATGGACGTCGTTCCCGCAGTCTGTGAAGCTGAAAAAAGACGAAGTCGTATGGTTCTCGTACATCGTTTACAAGAACCGCAAACACCGCGACGCCGTGATGAAAAAGGTTATGGCCGACAAACGCCTGGCCGGCATGATGGACCCCAGCAAGATGCCCTTTGACGCCAAGCGCATGATCTGGGGCGGCTTCAAAGTGATCGTGAAGGCGTAAATAACGCGATGTGAAAAGCGCGCAGCCTCTGCTGCGCGCTTTTTTATTTAGAACAGCTTAATTTAGAACAGCCGCGTGAGCATATAGGTTGCCGCACCAATGCTGCCTGAGGCCGGGATCGTCACGACCCAGGTAATGAGAATATCCCGCGCGATATTCCAGCGCACGGCACCGGCATTGCGCGCAGCCCCGACGCCCACAATCGAACCTGCGATGGTTTGCGTGGTCGAGACCGGCACACCCAAGCCCGTCGCCATGAACAGCGCCACAGCACCTGATGTCGCCGCACAGAAACCTTGCTGCTGAGAGAGCTTGGTAATTTTCGAGCCCATGGTTCGCACGATGCGCCAGCCGCCCAGCATCGTACCGATGCCCATGGCCGCCTGACACACAATCACCACCCAGAACGGCACATGGAAGCCGCCTTCCATCATGCCTTGCGAGTACAGCAGCACGGCAATGATACCCATGGTTTTCTGCGCGTCGTTGGCGCCGTGGCCGAGTGAGTACAGCGCAGCCGACACCACTTGCAGCGGACGGAATATACGAT
>JAEUKL010000431.1 GCA_016793005.1 Rhodospirillaceae bacterium
GGCTCCAGTTCGGTGCCGTGCGAGCCAGAAGGAGATCGGACCATGGCGCGTAATCCCGTTCACGAAATGCTGTCGAAGCCCAATCACGACGAACAGGCCCGCCAGATGTTTGTGCTGTCGTTAAAGACGCACATCGGCCGCAAACTCCGCCCCGGCAATAAAGTCATTTACGAAAAGCAGGCGAAACCGAAGTTCGTGAAAGAGCATGGCCGCGAGCCGCAAGACCGGCACGAGATCGGGCCCTTCATGTATCAGGAGCCCAACTACCTGATGTTCTCGGCCCTGAACCGCGATGCGCAGGAACTGATGTGGGATGCAATTGCGGACCCGATCTACCGCCAGCGCGAGCGGTTGGAAAAGACCTTCGATAAGTTGCACGCCTCCACCGCCCGCAAAGGATCGCTGACGCTGGACCCAAATTTCGTGCCGCCGCGGGGCTTGCGCGAAGTCGACATTCACTTGCAGCCGGTGAATTACGCCGCCGATTACGGCGAGAAGGATGTGCTGGCCGGCGCCTTTTATGAAGGTGGCGGCAACTTGTATTCCATGGGCGGCGGCATCGGCACCATGGAAAGCAAAGCCGAAGTGATCCAACGCTTCGTCAAGGAACGTTTCCCTGATTTCACACCGACGAAGATTCTCGATTTCGCGTGCTCGGCGGGGTCGTCCTCTACGCCCTGGGCGTTGGCCTTCCCTAACGCGGAAGTGCATGCTCTAGATGTAGGCGCGGGCATGCTGCGCTATGCGCATGCGCGCGCAGAGGCTTTGGGGGCCCCTGTTCACTTCCACCAAATGGATGCAAGCGCCACCACTTTCCCCGACCAAACGTTTGATCTCGTCGTGTCGCACAACGCCATGCACGAGATGCCGCAAAAAACCCAGGCCGCGATGTTCAAGGAAAGCTTCCGCATCTTGAAGTCCGGTGGCATTGCCATCCACCAGGACGTTCCCTTGCGCTATTCCGAACGCGACGCCTTTGGCCAGTTTGAATCAAGCTGGGATTTGAAGAACAACAACGAGCCCTACTGGGAAGCCTATGCCACTAACGACCCGGTACAGATGTTCCTGGATGCCGGCTTCCCGAAGGACAGCATTTGGTACGGCAAGTTCGAGCAGCTCGACAAAACCGTAGCGTGGTTTGTCAGTTGCGCCCGCAAGCCCTAAAACTCATCGCTCACCCTTAAAACTCGCATGTCACCCCCGCGAAAGCGGGGGTCCATGTTTCCAACCCTTTTCTGGTATTTGTTGTGGGATAGATTCCCCACCCCGCCGCTGTAACGGCGGGGACTAATTTAAAGTCGACCTCTGGTCGAACCACGGGAATGACAGTGGCGGTTTGGGCTTTTTATTTGACCCCGCTAATTCTGGGCCCTATGTAGCGCGCGACCAATCCGAGACGGATCATATCACATGGATAAATTCATCGCCGGTTATCATCAGTTTCGCGATAGCTATTTCAGCCAAAATAAAGACTTCTTGAAATCCCTCATGGGCCGGCCGCAGACGCCGAAGGCCATGATGATTTCATGCTCCGACAGCCGCATCGACCCCGGCCTGAAATTCGGCGCCGAGCCCGGCGATATTTTCATGGTGCGCAACGTTGCCAACCTGGTGCCGCCTTACGCGCCCGATGGCGATTACCACGGCACCAGTGCAGCGCTGGAATTCGCCGTGCAGGTGCTGGAAGTGGAAAACATCGTGGTCATGGGCCATGCCCGCTGCGGCGGCATCGGGGCTCTGGTGAACCACCGCCAACAGACGGCGCTGGATTTCGTGGCGGCCTGGATGAAAATCGCCACCCCGGCGCTGGAGCGCGCTGAAGCAAAAACAAAAGAACCCGTAGCACTTCAACGCCTGTGCGAGCAGGAAGCCGTCAAAGAATCGCTGAAAAACCTGATGACCTTCCCCTGGGTGAAAGCCCGCGTAGACGCAGGCAAACTGAAAATCCACGGCTGGTACTTCGACCTTGAGACCGGCACCCTGCACCGCCTTAATTCAACTGGGGCTTTCGAACCTGTCTAGGGTTTAGATACAGGGCCTTATCCCTCGGTGTCAGGCGCTTATCCTTTAGAATGATCCCGCCTAAGGGCGGCATTCGGTATTTTCCCATCACTTTCATCCTGCGTTTTCCGCCCAAGCGGAGAACGTAGGCCCATTGTGATGAGTTTGGATGACGACTGATTCCTCAGCAGGTTTCGGGCGCGCGTTAGTGCTCGCCGTCGGCACGGCATTGATGTTGGTCGGGGCTGCGGCTGTCCCCACCGCACAGCCCGGCAAATCGACAGCGCAAATAGCCGCCGTGTTTGCGCCATGGATCACCAGCGATGACGCGTTCATGCGCGTGATCGCTGCCGGTGCACGCCCGGTGCGCGTGGGCCGCGTCGACACCATTATCGTCACAACGCTGGAAGACGAAACAACAACCGCTCGGCTGCGAGACCAAGGCGCATGGTTTGTCTTGGATCCCATTGTCGCGGGCGATTGCACGACCAACACAAACAAAAACGAAGAATAAAAAAGGAGTCCTCA
>JAEUKL010000435.1 GCA_016793005.1 Rhodospirillaceae bacterium
TCTAACGGCGCCGTGACGGCCCAGGAAGATGAAACCGGTACCGATGCGCTGATTGCCAAATCCAGCGGTGGTGTGCTGGTGAAGATGAAAAAGCCGCAGCAGGAACGCCGCGTCGATTTACCGGCCATCGGTGTTAATACCGTGCGCAACGCTGCCGCCCGCGGACTTAAGGGCATTGCCGTTGAAGCCGGGCATACGCTGATCATCGACCAGCCCGGCGTCATTGCGGCCGCAAATGAATTGGGACTGTTCGTGATCGGCGTGACGGGCGAACAGCTTGGGCTGCCGGCATTGCCTGTGCTGCCCTTGGTGTATGTGGTTGCGGCTGAACCTTCGGGCGATCACATCGGGGCGCTGCTGATCAAAGCCCTCAAGGAAGAGGCGCAGGGGCGCATACGCATTGCCGGGATCGGCGGGCCGGCGATGGTGAAAGCCGGTTTGCGTTCGCTGTTCAATCCGGCGGACTTGGCGCTGCTGGGCATTTTCGAAGTGCTGCCGAAGGCGCGCATGGTGCTCAAGCGAGTTGCGCAGACTGTCGCCGACATTGAAACGAGGAATCCTGCGGTATTAGTGACGATTGATTCGTGGGGCTTCACGGGCCGTATTCATGAACGCTTGGCGAAGAAAAACAGCCTCATCAAGCGTGTGCGCTATGTCGCGCCGCAAGTGTGGGCCTGGCGTCCGGGCCGCGCCAAGCAACTGGCGCGCTGGATTCAGCACCTGATGACGTTGTTTCCCTTCGAGCCGCCGTATTTCACAAAATACGGCCTGGAAACATCGTGGGTGGGGCATCCGGTGCTGGAATCAGGTGCTGACAAGGGCGATGCCGCGCGTTTTCGGCAGGCTCACGACATTTCTGCCGATGAAACGCTGCTGACTGTTTTGCCTGGCAGCCGTAGCGGCGAAGTATCGCGGCTGTTGGGTGTGTTCGGCGACACAGTCCGGGCATTGGCGCAGCAAGTGCCGAATTTACGCATTGTGGTGCCGACGGTCGCCAACGTTGAAGCCCGGGTGCGGGCGGGGGTGGCCGCGTGGCCCGGCCAGCCCATCGTTGTGATGGCCGATCACTATGATGCGTTCGCCGCTAGCCGTGCGGCCTTGGCTGCGTCGGGCACGGTGTCATTGGAACTGGCCATGGCTGGCTTGCCGCACGTGATCGCTTACAAGGTCAATCCGTTATCGGCGCTGGCCTTGCGGATGCTCATCAAAACCAAGTTCGTGAACCTGGTAAATGTCTTGCTGGGGCGTGTGGCTGTACCCGAACGCCTGCAGGGTGATTGCAACGGTAGTGTGCTGACAGCCGACATGCTGCGGCTGATGAATGATGAAGCGGTTCGGGAAGCTCAAAAGGCTGATTTTAAAACGGCTTTAGCCAAGTTGGCGCCTGAAGGGCTCACACCCAGCCGTCAAGCAGCCCGCAAAGTTCTGGAATTTGTGCTTAAGCAATAGCGTCAAACAACGCTTTGCTTTGCCGTTCGTCAATTTTGACTAAGGCCGCCGAAGCTTCGTACTGATTGGCGGCGGCGTTGAGGCCCAGCGCTTCATTCACCAGGTTGACCGGCTGATTGACGGTTTGCGCCATCACCGAAACACCGGCGTTCTTCGTGCCCTGAAACACAGGTGCGGCCGGTTTGAAGTCGGGCGTAGAGGCATTGACGATATTATTGGCGCGGATCGCCGTGGCCTTCGAGGCAGCGCGTAAGGATGAAGCGGCGATGGGCAGAATGTTCATGGTGCTGAAATCATAGCGTTTCTTCTCAAGAACGCACCAGCGCCGCGCGCGGTTGCGGGTTTGCTTTAACGGTCAGCGCCACGGCCATCCTATCCCTTCGTATAATGTCGGCCCGGGCGTTTAAGGCGTATCCTAGGCGTTCTCCAGAGGATTGTTGTTTCAATAATTTTTGGAGGGGCACATGCCGGTTTCGTCGATGCGCGCAACTCTCTACGCGGTGCTGTTCGGCCTTGCGGTCGCCGCCAATGTTTACCTGTGGAACGATGCCATGACGAGCCAGTGGCGCGAGCTGCTGGCGGCGCTCAGTTTTGTCGTCTGCATGGGTTTAATGAAGGCCGCTTTCGTGATGGGCTCGGGCGAGCATATGTCGGAGCACCAGATCAAAACGCTGGGCGCCGAAGAGTAGGCGGGCACGGATAATATTGGTTGTCATTCCCGCGAAAGCGGGAATCCAGCCTTCTTAGGCTATTGTGCTGATGAGACATGGACTCCCGCGTTCGCGGGAGTGACAGCTTGTATTCGTGACGCTGATGAGCCGATTATAAGCAAAGAAAAAGGCCACCGTTTTGAGCGGTGGCCTTCTTTGAACCGATAGCGGCTCTAATTATTTGCCGCGCTTTTTCAGCGGAACAAACTTGCGGGTCGTCGTGCCGGTGTAGAGCTGGCGCGGACGGCCGATCTTGTTTTGGGGATCTTCGATCATTTCATTCCATTGCGCGATCCAGCCCGTGGTGCGGGCTAAAGCGAACAACGGCGTGAACATGGTGACCGGGATGCCCATGGCCTGGAAGATGATGCCCGAGTAGAAGTCAACATTCGGGTAGAGCTTCTTCTGGATGAAGTATTCGTCTTCCAGCGCAATGCGCTCCAGTTCCATCGCGATGTCGAGCAACGGATTGTCTTTAATGCCTAGTTCGCCCAGCACTTCATGGCAGGTGCGGCTCATGATACGCGCGCGCGGATCGTAGTTTTTGTATACGCGGTGGCCGAAGCCCATGAGGCGGAAGTTGTCGTTCTTATCCTTCGCGCGCTTCACGCAATTGTTCACGTTGTCCTTCGTGCCGATTTCTTTGAGCATGTTCAGCACGGCTTCGTTGGCGCCACCGTGGGCAGGGCCCCACAGCGAAGCAACGCCAGCCGCGATACATGCGAACGGATTGGCACCTGACGAGCCGGCCAGGCGGACGGTGGAGGTCGAGGCATTCTGTTCGTGGTCGGCGTGCAGGATCAGGATGCGATCCATGGCTTTGGCCAAGACCGGGCTGACTTGGTAGTCTTCGCACGGTGTGGCGTACATCATGTACAGGAAGTTTTCCGCGTAGCCCAAGTCGTTGCGCGGGTACATGAACGGCTGGCCGATGGAGTACTTGTAAGCCCAGGCGGCAATCGTCGGGATTTTTGCAATCAGACGATACGACGCAATGCGGCGATGCTCGGCGTTATTGATGTCCAGGCTGTCGTGGTAGAAGGCCGACAGCGCTGCCACCACGCCGCACATCACGGCCATCGGGTGCGCATCGCGGCGGAAACCCGAGTAGAAGCTGTGCACTTGTTCGTGCAGCATCGTGTGGTAGGTCAGGTCGTGCTGGAACTTGTCCTTCTGCGCTTCGTTCGGCAGTTCGCCGTTGAGCAGCAAGTAGGCCACTTCTTCGAAGTTGCAGTTCTCGGCCAGTTCTTCGATGGGGTAACCGCGGTGCAACAGCACGCCGTTATCGCCGTCAATGTAAGTGATTTTTGATTCACACGAACCGGTGGAGGTAAACCCCGGGTCGAAGGTGAACATACCGGTGTCGCCGTAAAACTTACGGATGTCGACAACGTCAGGGCCTGTGGACCCGCTCATCTTCGGGTAGGTCCAAGATTTGCCGTTTTCGTTGTCGGTGATGGTGACGGATTTGTTGGTCACGCGGTCCCTGCCTTTCGTCTGTGGTTATTCTGCGGTGCTTTGCCGCGGCCCCGACGAATGGGCCATCCCCTGCGCCGCATTTATAGCCCGCTTATAGCCCGGAAAAGCATTGTAAATCAACGCCAAGAGGCCGTTGTAAAAGGGCGTTTCTGCCGAGTTTTTAGGCGATTTGCGCCTGCCGAACACGATTTGCGGCTGTGGAACACAAGGCGTGGGGATGCAAATGGCTTTAATGCTGGAATAGGCGCAGCCGACCGCGCTGTGGTGCGGATTCTAACGGTGTTAGCGATAACAGCAATCGCGATTGCTGAACGGTTCCCGTGCCCCAGCATGCAGCGCTGAATGATCGGTAACATCCGCCGGCGATAAGTGTTACGCTAAGATGTCCGTAATCCGAGCCAAGCTTTCGTCTTTGCCCAGGATTTCCAGTACATCGAATACCGGCGGCGAGACGGTCGAGCCCGACAGAGCAACGCGGATTGGCTGTGCTACTTGGCCCAATTTCATTCCCTTAGCTTCGGCAGTGGTGCGGGCCCAGGCTTCCAACTCATGCGCGGTCCACGTGTTATGGGCCTGCAACTGGGGCAGGGCCTCGGCCAGGAAGGCTTTGCCGCCGTCAGCGATAATGCCTTTGGCTTTGTCGTCCAGCGTCAACGGGCGCTTCTTGGCGTAGAACACCGCACTGTCGGCCAACTCAATCAGCGTTTTGGCGCGCTGCTTCAAGCCTGCCATACCGCGCGTGATGCGTTCTTTCGAAACGGCATCCAAGGCCGTGCCGGTTTTTTTCTCAAGGGCAGGCGTGATGGCTTCGACCAAGCGCGCATCGCTGGCTTCGCGGATGTAGTGGCCGTTGAGGTTGGTCAGTTTCGCCATATCGAAGCGCGATGCACCGCGCCCCACATCTTTTACATCAAACCACTCAATGGCCTGCGCATCGGAAATGATTTCATCATCGCCGTGGCCCCAGCCCAGGCGCAGCAGGTAGTTGCGCAAAGCTTCGGGCAGGAACCCCATCTCGTCGCGGTAGGCTTCGACACCCAGAGCGCCGTGCCGTTTGGACAACTTTGCTCCGTCAGCGCCGTGGATCAACGGGATGTGGCCATAGGCAGGTGGTTCAAACCCAAGAGCCTTGAACAACTGAATTTGGCGAAACGCGTTGGTGAGGTGATCGTCACCGCGAATAACGTGCGTGATGCCCATGTCGTGATCGTCGACCACAACCGAGAGCATGTAGGTCGGCGTGCCGTCGGAGCGTAGCAGCACCATGTCGTCCAGTTGCGCGTTGGCGACCTTCACTTCGCCTTGCACCAAATCTTGCAGGATGGTTTCGCCTTCGGTGGGCGCTTTCAAACGCACGACACCTTTGGCACCCGCCGGTGCTTCCGACGGATCGCGGTCGCGCCAGCGGCCATCATACCGCAACGGCTGGCCGTTCTTTTTCTGCTCTTCGCGCATGGCCGTCAGTTCTTCCGGTGTGGCGAAGCAGTAATAGGCCTTGCCGGCTTTCACCAAGCCTTCGGCGGCTTCTCTGTGTCTATGCGCACGTGCAAACTGGAACACCACTTCGCCGTCCCACTTCAGGCCCAGCCATTGCAGGCCATCCAAAATGGCATCAATCGCACCTTGGGTGGAGCGCGCCCGGTCGGTGTCCTCGATGCGCAGCAGGAATTTGCCGCCGGTGTGCTTGGCATACAGGTAGTTGAATAACGCCGTACGTGCGCCCCCGATATGCAGGTAGCCTGTGGGCGAAGGGGCAAAACGGGTCACGACGGTCATAGAAAACTCAATGATTAGAATGGTGAGCGGCACATAAAATCGTGCCAGAGCTTGGCGGCTGATTTATCATATATCGGTCGGGGGTACAGGGCCGGAATTTGCCTTTGTTACGGACAATTGGGGCTGATTTTTATCGCGCATTGCGGGACGAACTGACGGGCCAAGCCAACGCGGCGTTCCTGTGGTTCGTGGTGGCTTTCGCTTGCGGCATCGCCATGTTTTTTGCCTGGCCCACGGACCCCTGGGCTTGGACCGGGCCGCTGATCGCGGGCCTTGGTGTGGCAGCGCTGGTCTGGCGGCGCAAAGCTGATCCCATGATGGCGCTGCTGCTGGCTGTGGTCGCCGTCGGTTTGGGGTGGTCGGCCGCGCAACTGCGCACATCCATGGTGGCGGCACCGGTGATCACGCGCGAGATCGGCCCGCTGAATTTAACCGGTCGTGTGCTGGACGTTGAGCGCGAGCCGGGGCGCATCAAAGTGGTGATGGACCACATGCGCTACGACGGTGGCGGGCCGCCCGAAAAGCCGCAGCGCATTCGGCTGTCGCTACCCGCCAAGCACGGCGCGCCGCGCGTGGGTGAGGTGATTCTGGTGCGGGCAGTCTTAAGCCCGCCGGAACGCCCAGTGGTGCCCGGCGGGTTTGAGTTTCAGCGCTACCTTTTTTTCCAGCGCATTGGCGCATTGGGTTATACGCTGCAACCATGGCAGCGTTCGCAACTGCCGCTGGATCCGAAACTGATCGTCGAAGTGCGTCAGAGCATCGAAGGCCTGCGGCGTTCGATCTCGGACCGTATCCTAGATGTCATCCCAGGTGATGCCGGCGCGGTGACGGTCGCGCTGGTGACGGGCGAGCAGTCGCTGATCCCGGAAAAATTGCAGGACCAATACCGCGCCTCGGGGTTGGCGCATCTGCTGTCGATCTCGGGCCTTCACATGACGCTTTTGGCCGCAGTCGTGTTCTTCATCGTGCGGCGCGCGTTGGCGTTGTGGTCGGCCTTTGCGCTGCGCTACGACTTAAAGCGGATTGCCGCGTGGGCGGCCTTGGCGGCGACCACATTCTACGTGCTGATATCCGGCATGAGTGTGCCGGCCTTACGTGCCTACATCATGGTGGCGGCGGTCATCACCGCGATCTTTTTTGATCGGCGCGTCATCAGCCTGCGCAGCGTCGCACTGGCGGCCTTAGCGCTTCTGGCGGTGTTTCCGGAATCTGTTGTCGGCGCCAGTTTCCAGATGTCGTTTCTGGCTGTGATTGCGCTGGTTGCGATGTACGAACATTTTCGCCTTAAGCCGCGGTGGCGTGATGGGGACGGCAACTTGCGCATCGGCTATGCAATCGGCGTTTATGTTGCAGCGTTGATCGTTACTGACTTGGTGGCGGGCTCGGTCACCTCGGTGCTTGCGGCCTATCACTTTAATCAGGTGCCGGTGTATTCGCTGGCGGCGAACGTGATGGCAGCGCCTATTACAGGTTTTTGGGTGATGCCGTTGGGGATCGTGGCCCTGACTCTAATGCCATTTGGTTGGGATGCGCCTGTGCTATCGCTGATGGGTGAGGGCGTTGCGTTTATCAACACAGTGGTCGTGACCGTAGCAGCGTGGCCGGGCGCGCAGATCCATGTGCCGCCGATGATGCCCTGGGCGCTGGTGTGTGCCATCGCTGGTGTTGTGATGATCTGCCTGTGGCGGGGGCGTTTGCGCTGGGCCGGTGCAGTGCCGCTGTTGATTGGATTGGCCCAGCCTTGGGTTAAGGATGCGCCAAATCTGATCGTTGATGAAAGTGGGCGCGTGTTGGCGGTGCAGGATGCGCGCGGCGGCATGGCGCTGAACACCGACCGACGTGATCGGTTTGTACGCACCGTCATCAAAGAGCGTTACGGCGCCAGCAAAACACGTTGGCCCACTGTTGGTAAAGAGGGGCCCGGAAAAGAGAACGCTGACCTGGGTCTGACTTGTGACCGGCTCGCGTGCAACTTTACGCAAAACAAAACAGTGCTGACGCTGGCGTTCTCGCGCGATGCCATTACAGAGGATTGCGGCGCAGCCAGCATCATGATCGCGCCGCAAGAGTTTGTGGATGCGTGCGGGGACACCTTTGTGATTGATCGCGGGAACCTGCGTGCCAAAGGTGGCCATGCGATCTACCTGAGCAATGGCCGGGCGCGGATTGAAACGGTGGAAGACTTTACGGGCGACCGTGTGTGGTCGCGGAAACCGAAACCGTTCGCAAAGCCTACGGCGCCCGGCCCGCAGTCGGGGGACTTGCAACTTGAGGACTTACAGCCAGAGCCAACCCGCGCTGATGACTTCGGCAATGCGGCCGAGCCGGAGCCCGCAAACGATTAGCCGCAGAACTTAGTCGCAGCGACAATCAGTAGCGGCGGAAGAGCCCCACCAACTTGCCCTGAACGCGCACGCGGTCAGGTCCAAAGATGCGGGTTTCGTAGCTTTTGTTGGCCGGTTCCAGGGCGATGGACTCGCCCTTGCGGCGCAGGCGCTTCAATGTCGCCTCTTCGTTGTCGACCAACGCCACCACAATGGCGCCATTCTCGGCGTTATCGCAGCGCTTGATCACCACGGTGTCGCCGTCGTTGATGCCGGCATCGATCATG
>JAEUKL010000040.1 GCA_016793005.1 Rhodospirillaceae bacterium
GAGACGCATTGATCGACCGTACTTCTCAGCTTCACGGAGGCGATTCTGGGTACGGAAGAAGTAGTAGTCTTGCGCGTCGGTCAGGTTGTTGCCTTCGATGAAGACTTCCACGCCCTTGTTGAAACGATACGCAAACTTCGCATCGATTGTGCCCAACGAGCCGAAGTAACCATCCGACAAGCCTGAATTATCGGCCACGTTCAACCCACCGTCCGTATCCAAGTATGATGAGTGATAGGAATATGCGAGGCGCGCTGAGATGTCGTATTTCTCATAGTACAATTGCAGGCTGGCAATACGATCAGCCTGACCCACGAGTGGAGTTTTCACTGTCCGGCCAGGGACTTTCAGATCGCTATCCGTAAAGGTCATATTGACGTTGACGCCAAAACCATCAAGCGGTGACGGCAGGAACGTGAGTGGCTGTTGATAAGCGAACTCGATGCCCGTCACCTTACCTTTGTCGCCGTTGCCAAACGAGCTGACCGTCGCGTTTGTCAGTGCAACACCGCCGAAGGTGCCGGTCTGATTCAGTGCTGTCGTGGCAAAGATGGGATTCTTGATGCTCTTATGGAAGAACGAGGCCGAAACAGCAGCCTCATCCGTGAAGTAGTACTCCAACGAGGCATCAAGGTTCAGCGAACGCTGGGCTTTCAAGTTCGGATTGCCTTGCGACACGGTGTTCGAACCTGTATCGACCGTGACAGTCGGGGCCAGGTTGACGAATGGTGGGCGGCCGATCGCTGTTGTAACAGCGGCTCGCGCCTGAAGACGGTCATTGACTTCATACTTCAGGTTTACGCCCGGGAAGAAGCTGGTGTAGTCGTACTTCCCAATCGAGTCGAAGGTGCTGTTCAGCGTCGTCACCCCGGCACGGTAGATGATCGCCTTGGTGGTCCCGTCTGTATGCTCCATGCGCACGCCGGGGATAATGGTCAAGTCGTCCCGGTGAATGCTCGCCATCACGTAAGCCGCCTTCACGGCTTCCGCAACTTCGTAGTCGGCCGCCTTCGATTGCGATACTTGGTCGGCCGCGTTGATCGTGAATTGCCCCGTGTTGAGGGCGTTGGCGAACACGAAATCCTGCACGGATTGCATGTTGATGGTGGGACCGAAAGAGTAGGTACCATCAAAAACAGTGTCGGTGTTCGGCGACAAATCTGAGGCAATGGTGCGCGTGCCTGCAGTTGCAGTCACGGCAGTGAGTGTACGACCAGTCTGGTCCTGGAACCGGTCACGGTCCAGGTACTTGCCGCCGAATTTCAGGTAACTGCCCTCTCCCATGCTGTCCATCGGCAGTTTGTAGTCGACGCGAATTTGATCAAGATTCTCACCCGCATTGCGTGACACCTGACGGTAGCTGTTCAAGCGATAGTTAGCTGGGTTCAGAGCAGCGGCATTGGCGACAAAACTATCGAGCAGCTTAGGGCCCGTCACAAAGGTCGCAGCAAGACCGGTCGAAGCCGCAGCACGGTATTCGACTTCATCGCGGATCGGGTCCTTTTTGTGCGATTTCGCGTGTGTCGCATCAATTGAAATCTCACCGACCTTCATTTGGAAGTCGCCACCGACGGACAGCGTCTTGGTGTCGGTTACTTCCTGACGGCTGCGCAACAGACGGCGAGCCGTTGTCGAATTGATGGTGCCGCCACTTGCACTGAGCGCGGAGTAGCCGGGCGGCAATGTGGTCGTATCGGCCGCGTTGTTGTCAGTCGGGAAGAAGAAGCGGAAGCGGTTGCGGATTTCGCGGTCGGCAAATTGCGAGTACATCCCGCGTGCGTACAGGCGCATGTTGTCATCCGGGCGCCAATCGAGGTTCATCACGGCCCCTTTACGGGTCCGGATTGCAGGATCGTAAATGCGCAAATCCACTTCGGCCGGAAGGTCGATATTGTTTACAAGCTGGCGACTGGTCGCCAGCAGATCCTCGGAATACGACGGGCGGCGAGAGTAATTGCCTGCAATCACGATACCAAACTGATCGTCTGATCCGAACAATGTGCCGACTGCGGCATCGGCTTCGCGCGCATTCCGGTCTGTATCTTCGTAGAAGCCGCCGACGCCGCGGGCGTTGGCGAATGTTTTGCCCTTATCAAACGCGCTTAACGTATTGATGTCGACCTGACCAGCGATGGCATTGGCATCGAGATCTGGCGTCAGAGCTTTGATGACCGTCACGGACCCGATCAAGCCCGACGGAATATCATCCAGCTTCACGTTGCGCGATTCAGGTTCAGGCGCCGAGGCCGTCTGATTGTTGATCGTCACGTTGGCCAGGTTGGGCTCGATCCCGCGAATGATCAGGTAACGGCCTTCGCCTTTATCAGTTGCGGCCGACACGCCGCTAAGGCGACGCACAGCTTCGGCGACGTTCTGGTCGGGCAATTTGCCCACATCGTTCGCCGAGACAACTTCCGAGGTCGTATCGGCCGCGCGCTTGCGTTCCAACGACGCCTTGTCAGAAGCGCGCTGGCCCGTGACCAAAATCTCTTCCAACTGAACGTCTGCTTGTGCGGTCTGCGCTTGCGCCGTTTGGGTTTGGGCCTGCGCCCCGGACAATAGCGACAGCGCCACTAAGGCGATGGAACTCGTTCCAACAAGCAGCACCGACCGCTGGAACCCAGCAACTTTCTTCATGATGTCCTCCCCCGAACAACAAAGCTCACCGGGTACCACCCGGCAAATGACGGGCGGAGAATACGAACAAAAATTCTATTTCGCAAGTAAATTGAAATTTATTTTTCATGCTATATAAATGAAATATATTTTACATAATTGCAGCGCCGAACCGGTCGAATTGTGCGCTGCAAACAAATTCAGACTCCTTAAATCCGTAGGCGCAAAGGACGAGAAACCAATGATTTCCCGCTCGCATCTCAAAATTGTCGGATCAATTTGTGTGGTGGCCGCCATCGGTGCCGTCGCAGTGGTCAAATTCATGGACCACAAACCCGTTGCCGAACTTCCCTTCCCGCCCGGCACGCCAACAGTGTTTGCGGCTGCCGAAACGCCGCCGGTTGCAAACGCGGATGACGCCGCCGATGACCCTGCCATCTGGGTCAACCCGCAAGACCCGAGCAAATCGGTTGTGATCGGCACCAGCAAGAAAGAAGGGCTTTATGTTTATGACCTTGGGGCAAAGACTCTGCAGTTCGTGCCCAACGGCCGCATGAACAATGTCGACTTGCGCGACAAATTCATGCTGGGTGGCCGTGAAATGGTGCTTGTCACCGCCAGCGACCGCACCAACAAAGCCATCGCCATTCTGACGCTGGACCCGGACACCCGCCAGCTCAGCGATGTGGCCGACGGACTTCAATCGACAGGAGATCTTTCAGATCCATATGGTCTGTGCATGTACCGCAAGGACGGCAGTGAAGACGTTTATGTCTTCGTCAATGACCCGCTGGGCCATATGAAGCAATGGAAGCTCGTGGCAACGCCCACCGGAAAAGTGCGCGCTGAACTGGTGCGCACGTTCTCGTTTAGCAGCCAAGTGGAAGGTTGCGTTGCGGACGATCAAAGCGGCGCTCTGTATGTGGCCGAAGAAGGTGTGGCGGTGTGGAAGATGGGCGCCGATCCGTCGGCAGGTGACACACGCGCATCAATCGCCGCCATCAAGGATATTACAGCACTTCATGCGGACTTAGAGGGCATCAGCATTTGGGCTGGGCCTGAGGGCACCGGATACCTTGTACTCTCATCACAGGGCAACAACACCTATGCCGTATTCGAACGCGCCGGCAGCAATAAGTATATCGGTTCATTCGCAATCGATGCCGGCACCACTGGCATCGATGGTGTTTCTGAGACCGATGGCCTGGATGTGACCAGCACCCCACTCCCCGGTTTCCCGCAAGGCCTGCTTGTCGTGCAGGACGGGCACAATGTAAATCCTGTCGAACATCAAAACTTCAAGTACGTGTCATGGCAGGACGTGGCGGCAAAGCTTAGGCTGCCGTAGCTTAACCGGCTGATCGCTTTCAACTCTCGGAATGCAGGAGGTTGCAGAAAAACTGCAACCTCCTGAAGCTTGATCCACCCTTGTGATTTGCTATGCGCTCGTGAAATTGGAAATTTACGTTCGCAATATTGGAGTCATAAGTTCTTCGTTGAAGCAATTTCAGCAATACCGCGCCGTCCATCCGTGCGATCAAGTTGCACCACGTAATCAATGACAGATTTGGCGTAGGCAATTGTGTCAAGGCGCGAAAGGCCAATCCCCGTTTGCATGACGATCAGCGCAAGTTGTTCCAAGGCTGCGGCGGGTGAGTTCGCATGAATAGTGCTGAAAGATCCGGGATGCCCGGTATTAATCGCCCTGAGAAAACTCACGGCCTCTTTGCCGCGCAGTTCCCCCAACACAATACGGTCAGGGCGCAACCTGAGACTCGCCTGTAATAAATCATCAGCGGTTACCCGCGCCTCACCCATTTCACCTTTCACGGCGATAAGACCCAAGCTGTTCGGCGCGTTCAGTATGATCTCAGGCGTGTCTTCTACTAGGACAATGCGCTCAGCCGGATCAATCTCGCACAGCAAGGCATTCAGGAACGTTGTTTTGCCGGTGGACGTCCCCCCGCTGATCAGGATGGTGGCGCGTGCCTTCACCGCATGCCGCAAAAAAGAGATCGGATCGTCGGACGGGCTCCCAGCACCCAACCTTTGAGGGGGAGGGGGGAATGGCCGGGCATAGGAGTCCAGTCCGACGACCATCTGGCGATGGCGACGAATCGCCATCGCCCAGTGCTCGCGGGCCGCGGGAGGCCCAACGAGTTGCACACGGGCCCCATCGGGCAAGGTTGCCGATAGCAATGGATTTTCGCGGTTAATTCCTTGATGCGTGACGCGCGCAATCTGCGCAGCCAATCGGCTTACATAGTGATCGTTGATATCCGGTTGCGCGATGCGCTGCATACCCGGCCGCGTCATATCTTCAATCCAGATCTCGCCTGGCCTGTTGACCAAAATTTCGGTGACGTCCGGATTGTCGAGCCATGGCCGTAAGAGGCCTAAGCACGCCTGCAAGTACACATCCCCTGCAGGTTCACGGATTAGGCGCGCGATATTGTTCACGACGCACCCTTGGCGGGTTCAACACTGGCAAAGTCAAGATCGCGCGATGTAAACACACGGATGTGTTGCCCCAGCGGAACGCGTACGGTTGGCGGAATTTGTGCGTCACGCTGCGCGGCGACAGCCGCCGCACTTTGCGAGCCTGACAGAACAACTGTAGCATTGCCCACGGCACTGGCCGCACCAACGACCGACAGTAAGATCGCCGAGCCGAAGCGGTCCATGAAGTGACTATCAACTCTGCCCGATAGACCCGTCTGACCGTCGAAACCTACAGCGGGCGACGCCAAAGCGACCGACACGCCATCGGGCCTGATCAGCCGCGTCCACAGCACATAAGCGCGCGTTTGACCCGCAGCCAAGCCGCTTTTGTATTGGCCAATCAGGCGCGACGTGCGTGGAATCAACACCTTTGCGCCATCAAAACTTGTGATGTCTTCCGTCACCATGGCCCGCACATAGCCCGGCAAATCGGTATCGATGGCCGTTTCCAGAATAGCGGCGATCATGGTGCCTTGAGCCACCGTGGTCGCGGGGTTGAATGTTGCGGTGGCCATGACCGTGTTGGCCCCTGCTCGCCCCATGCGCTGCGCAAATGCTTCATCGCTGCTCAGTGTGCCGTCGGCAGGTTGGCCTGGTGTATCCGTAGGTGTTACGCCAGTACTCGTAGCCGTTGGTGACGCAACAGGCGTCTGCGGCATGGCGAGCGTATCCAGCACCAATACCGGCGACTTCGCGCGGTCATACATGCGGTCACGATCCGGCGCGATTGCGACCGGAACTGGAAGCTGCGGCTTCATAACAGACGCAACAGGTGCAGGTGGCGCAACGGGCTGTACGATCACCGGTTCGGCATCGGCTACGTTTGCCGTGATCGGCGGCACCTGCTCGCGGCGTTGCGATAGCGTCCAGAATGTCGCAACGCCCAATGCCAGAGCGATACCGAGACCCGTAATAGCACCAAGGCGATCTTGCGACTG
>JAEUKL010000065.1 GCA_016793005.1 Rhodospirillaceae bacterium
GGTTGACCGAAACGCCGACCGAAGAAATCTATTTCATCGCGGCGGCGTTCACCGAATACAACAAAGACGTCGGCGGGGGCGTGGTGGCGCAAGCCTTCCTGCGTAAAGCTGACGATGCGTTGGCGGCGCGCTACCTTGATGCGACAGCCGGCTACATGGATATGTACCGTAATCTTGTCGGACCTTATCCGTATTCGAAGTTCGCGCTGGTCGAAAACTTCTGGGAAACCGGATACGGCATGCCGTCCTTCACGCTGCTGGGCGAGCAGATCATCCGGTTCCCGTTCATTCTGAACTCATCGTACCCGCACGAACTTCTCCACAACTGGTGGGGTAACGGCGTATTCGTCGACTTCGAGACCGGCAACTGGTGCGAAGGGCTAACCTCGTATCTGGCCGATCATCTGATCGCTGAGCAGAACGGTCAGGGCCATCTGCACCGCCGCGACATCCTGCTGCGCGTGTCGGATTACGTGACGGCTGAAACCGATTTCCCCTTAACCAAGTTCAAGACCCGCTATAACCCCGTCACCGAAGCGATTGGTTATGGCAAGACGGCCATGGTGTTCGACATGCTGCGCCGTCGGGTGGGTGATGAAACCTTCGCCCAGGGCTTGCGCCGCTTTTATAAAGACAACGAATTCCGCAATGCGTCGTTCGATGACATTCGTAAAAGCTACGAAGCCGTATCGGGCCAGGATTTGAAGGCGTTCTTTAAGCAGTGGGTGGCCCAGACAGGCACGCCGGACCTGAAACTCACCGACGTGAAGGCTAAGGGCAATAGCATTACCGTGACCTTGGCGCAAACACAGTCTGGCCAACCGATGGCGCTTGATGTGCCGGTTGTGTTCCATGCCGGCGGTCAGGCCATCGCGAAGTCGATTATCTTTGCCGGCGATGCCGCCACCGTAACGGCGTCCTTTGATCTGCCGGCCAAGGCCGAGCGGGTCGAAGTGGATCCGCAGTTCAACGTCTACCGCCGCTTAAGCCCATTCGAAGTGCCGACCAGTCTGTCCAAGGCCTTCGGGGCCGAGAAGGCGCTGATCGTACTGCCGGCGACCGACGAAGCCAAACGCTACGCCGGCTTGGTGAAAACCTGGGCTAAGTCGGGCCTTGAGGTTGTGAACGACACTGACGTGAAAGACTTGCCGGCTGACCGTGCCGTGTGGGTGTTGGGCGCGACCAATCGCTTGGTTGGCACCATCAATGACGCACTGAAAGCCGAAGGTGCGACGTTGGACAGCAAAGGGGCGAAGCTTGGCAATACGCGCTTTGCGGCAGCCGAGAAAAGCATCGTGGTGGCCGCGCGCCACCCCAAAGCACCGGCCTCTGCGGTCGTATTCATCTCGGCGACGACGGAAGCGGCTGCTGATGGACTTTCCCGTAAGCTGCCGCACTACGGCAAATACAGCTGGCTTGTGTTCAACGGCGATGCGCCCGACAACGAAGCTAAAGGGGAGTGGACGCCGCGCAACACGCCGCTGGCGCGCGATCTGACCGCAAACCCGAAGCTCGGCACGCTTACGCCGCGCCCGGCTTTGGCGATGATCCCGTCGCCCATCGACGAAAAGCGCATGAAGGCCGACGTCGAGTGGCTGGCTGATCCCGCCCGCGAAGGGCGTGGTGTAGGCACGGCCGGTATTGAAGCGTCTGCGAAGTACATCGTGCAGCGCTTCAAAGACTTGGGCCTGAAGCCTGCCAAGGGCACAACTGACTATATCCAGACGTTCTCGGCTCCTGGTCCGGGCGGCAAGCCCGCCGAGTTGAAGAACGTGCTGGGTGTCATCGAAGGATCGAACCCGGCCTTCGCAGGCCAAGTATTGGTGGTGTCGGCGCACTACGATCACCTGGGCACGGGCTGGCCTGATGTGCGCGCCGGCGATGAGGGCAAGGTTCATCCGGGGGCGGACGACAATGCCTCGGGTGTGGCCGCGATCCTGGAAGTCGCACGCCTGATGGCGAGCACGAAGCCCGAGCGCACCATTTTGTTTGCTGCGTTCTCTGGGGAAGAAGCTGGTCTGTTGGGCGCGCGTGCTTATGTTAAGTCTGCGCAAGCCGCCAATGCGCCGTATCCGCTGACCAAAACCAACGCCGTGCTGAACGTCGATACGGTGGGGCGTCTTGAGAGCGGCAAGGTGCGTATTTTTGGTGCTGAAAGTGCGCGCGAATGGCCGTTCATTTTCCAAGGCACCACGGCTGTGACGGGTGTCGCGGTGGAGGTGATTGCCAAAGATATCGGCGCGTCCGATCAAAAGGCTTTTTCTGAAGCAGGCGTGCCGGGCGTGCAGGTGTTCGCTTCAACGGCAGCCGATTATCACCGCCCCAGCGACACGGCTGATAAGCTCGACAGCAAAGGTTTGGTCAAAGTCGTTGCCACATTGAAGGAAGCCACAGGCTATCTGGCCTCACGGCCCGAGCCGTTGTCGTTCAGCGCGCCTGCAGGTGGGCCTGCCGCCGCCGCACCGGCGCCAACTGCGCCGGGTGCAACTCAGCCGCGCCGGGTTGCAACAGGGGTGATGCCTGATATGGCCTATCAAGGCAAAGGGGTTCGCGCCTCTGCTATAGCGCCCAGTTCAGGCGCTGAAGCGGCGGGCTTGAAGGAAGGTGACGTGATCACCAAGCTTGCCGAGCACGAGATCGGCGACTTGAAGGCGCTGTCGGATGCGCTGAAGACCTTCCAACCGGCTCAGACCATTGATGTCGGCTATACGCGTGACGGCAAAGCCCAAACCACGCGCATGAAACTGGGCGAGCGGTAAGGCTAAATCGACTGCGCCAGCACCAGAATGTCATTGTGCTGATCGCGCGTGAAAGTGCGTAACCAAACTAGGCGCTGGGCGCGTCCGGTTTCGCTACACCCATGGCCTGATCAAAGAACGGCTCGACCGTGCCTTTGATTCTCGTGGTCATCGGGTTGCCGTAGCGGTCGCGCGATTTACCGGCCGCCACCAAAATCCAGCCTTCCGAGACCGAGTACTCCAGCACATCGGTGCGATTGCGTCCGTTGAAACGGATGCCGATGCCCTTAGCCAGCACCTCTTCGTTAAAAAAGGGGCTGCGGGCGTCAACGCTCAGGCGGTCGGGCGGGGTGTCGGTCATGCTGAAGTCACTTCAAATTATGTCAGATTCGGGCTGTGTTCTATCGCAGTCGCTGGCGCATTGCGACGACGAAATCCGTCCTGCGGTGTCTGGGGCCGTGCCTGAGAATGTACGCTCGCGCGCTGAATTGTGGCGAAGGTTTGGCAAATGCACGCCCGTTAGATGCAGAACCCCGATTCAGCGCTGTCGTAATGCGTGCATTTTGTTCGTAGTCGAAAGTTATTTATTGCCGTGAAGGTTAAACGAGTTACTGTCGTCGCTGTGGGAGAACCGCGAAACGTCATGAAGAACGTGCGGGCGGGGTTGAGCAAAGCCTTTGTAAAGGAAGCCAACCAATGCCCAAGACCCAACTTTCCTCAGCGACACAGCCTTCTCCGGCAATTATTCCCCACCTTGCGGATTTGCGCCGTTATGCGGCGGCCTTAACAGGCGCCGTAAGCAGTGGCGATGCGTACGTCGTCGCGTGCCTTGAGGCGATCTTGGAATCCCCTGAACTCATGGACCGTAGATTGCCCTTGCGCCAGGCTCTGTATCGCGCGTTTTCAAAAATCTGGCAGGGCGCAAATACGGACCGTGATTACGTGACAGCGATGCCCGATTACGAACCGCTGTTTGCGTTGCTGCAAATGTTGGATCCAGTCAGCCGCCAAGCCGTTTTGCTGACGACATTCAGCGCGTTCAGTTACGCCGACGCTGCGGCGGTGTTGGGGCATACGCCGGCCGAAATCCGCAAGATGTGCTTAGACGCTTCCGCGTTTCTGCAAAGCCGTGTTACCGACGATGACGACGGCGCGCCGGGCAGTGATGGCGTAATCTCAGAGCCGTTTTTTCCACCGGCCGCTGGTAACCTGATCATTCTTTATGGATCGTAGCGCGTATCAGTTATGGCGCGGGCTTGGTCCACGCGGGGCCGCTGAACTCGGCTTCCACAATGATTTCAACGTCATCGCTGACGCCCATGTTGGTGCCGGGCGGCGGAATGCCGGCTGCGATGCCAAACTCCGAGCGCTTGAGCGTTGCCTTGGCCGAAAAACCGATACGGGCGTTGGGGTCTAACTCCATCCCAGGATAACCGCCGTTGAATGTGGCGGTCAGAATGACAGGCTTGGTTACGCCGTGCAGCGTCAAATCGCCTGTAACCAAAGCGGTGTTCGGGCTGGTCATGCCGATCGCAGTCGAGCGGTAAGTCATTTCGGGGAACTTCGCCGTACCCAACCATTGCTCGTTTTGCAGTTGGGCATTGAAGTCGACCACCTTGGGATCGGGGAAGTCCGTTTCCAGTGAGGTTGCATCAACAACCACTTCAAGCTTCGAGTTGGCGGGGCGTGCGGTATCAAGATCGAGCTTCGCATCGAACCGTTTGAAGCGCGCGGTGTAGTTCGAAAAGCCCATGTGGCTGACACGGAAGATCAGGCTGGCGTGGGCTTTATCGAGTTTATAGCTGCCCGACGGCGCTGGTGTCGCGACGGGTTGGATCGGCCCGGCGGCGTCTTTCTTATTCTCCGCACTTTTGTCGCTTTCGGGCGAACAGGCGCTGAGTGAAAGTGCGGCGAGAGCGACAAGCAGAACAGTCGGGCGCATAATTAACTCTCCTACATTTATTGCTGCGACAAAGGATAGTTCAGCAGCCACTGAATTCCGAACCTGTCTGTAAACGATGCAAAAACCGCCCCCCAGAACTGCCGGCCAGGTGCCATCATAACGTTGCCGCCCGGCGAGAGTTTCCCAAAGATTTGCTGAACTTCGGCTTCGCTGACACAGTTGACCATCATCGACACCGTGTTGCCGCGCACGAAACCCTCGGGCCCACGCATTTCCGAAATCAGAATGCTGACCTGATCGCTGGTCAGGCTTGCGTGCATCACCTTATTCTGCGCCTCGGGCGGCATCTGTTTGGCGATGGGTGTTTCGGCCACGGTCATGATGAATATCTCGCCGCCAAAGCAGTCCTTGTAGAAATTCAAGGCGGTGCGGGCGTCATCGAGGTTTAAGTAGGGTGAAATTTTCGGCATCGGCATGGGTGTGTGTCCGTAAGGTTATGCGTGTTGTGAAAGATGCAATTCCAAGCGGTCGCAGGTGGATGACCAGCCTTCGCCGTGACCTTCCTGTTCCGTGGTCGACTGGAATGGTGATTGGCGTAGTGTCATTTTTGTTTTGCCGTCCAAATCTTCAAAGGTGAGGGTGACGACATTCTCAATGCCGCGCTCACCTTCTTCGTCCCAGGCAAAGGTGAACGACAACGTCTTTGGCGGGTCAACAGCCAGGAAAACGCCGCGGTGCGTGAGGATCTTGCCGTCGGCCTCGCCGCGCAGTTTGCCCTCCCACGTGCCGCCCACACGTACATCCATGGTGATGAACACCGCCGGATGATGCGTGGGCCCCCACCAATGCTTGGCGCTTTCCGGGTCGGTCCAGGCTTTAAACACCAAAGCGCGCGGCGCATTGAATACGCGCGTCAGCACCAGTTCCTTGGCGGCAGAGGCGTTTAGCATGTTACTTCTGGCCCATCTTACTTCTGCTCCATCGGTGCGGCTTCCGGTGCCGGTGCTTCCTGTGCGGCCTTGGCTTTTTCGTCGGCTGCTTGCTTTTCGGCAATGGCTTTCAGGTCGGACAAGCCCGCCTCGAAATCAGCACCGACCATTTTGTCGATGTTGATAAACACGTTCATCACCTTGTTGATAAAGGCGTTCGGACCGGTCATCGTCCAGGTGACCATGCTGCCGTCGGCTTGCGGCGTGATGGTGAATGTAACTGTGCTTTTGCTGTCCATCGGGCGCAGGAAGTGCATGGCCATCACCACCTTCACATTGAGCACGGACTCTGTAATCTCCATGCTGCCCGCGCCGATATCGCTGTTACCGTCCCAGGCATACTTGCTGCCCACGCCGCTTTCAGCGCCGCTGTAGTCGCGCTTCATGGCCGGGTCTTTCTTTTCAAAGGGCGACCAGGCAATCCAGGCTTTGTAGGTATTGATGTGCGGGAAAATGGTTTCCGCAGGCGCATTTATCGTGGTGCTGCGCTCGATCTTGAAGTTATCGGGCATGGTGGTGGCATAGCCCAACACGGCCACGATCAAGACAGCGATAACGATGGCGATCTTCTTCAACATAGCTCCCTCCCAGTTATGTGAAACGCTGAGGCAATGGATTGGCGTTTACTTCGATGGCTTCTTCTTGGTGCGGGTGCGCTTTTGAGGCGCAGCTTCCGCCGCTTGAAGGTTCTGCAAATAGGCGTCCAGGCGATCAAACCGCGCTTCCCAAAAACGGCGGTACCGGTCCAGCCACGCATCGACGGTTTTGAAGGCGGCGGGTTCCAGGCGGCAGGGCCGCCATTGGGCGTCCCGGCTGCGCGCGATCAGCCCTGCATGTTCCAACACTTTCAGGTGTTTCGATATGGCCGGCATCGACATGGCGAAGGGTTCGGCCAGTTCACTGACGGACGTTTCGCCCAAAGCCAGCCGCGCCAGGATCGCACGGCGGGTCGGGTCGGCCAGGGCGGAGAACGTGGCGCTTAAAGGGTCGGTGGGCACAGCACTATTTTACCAATAAGTTAAATAACGGATTGGTTAAGTACTGCCGCGGCGCTGAAGAGTCAATCATGCGGCAAAGGGCCGGCCCAGGGGTGCCGGGCCGACCACCTTGCCGAAGTTTATGACGGCTTAGTTCGGGCGATTGGGATTCGGATCGCGCTTGTTACGGATGCCGTCGCCGTCAACGTCGCGGTCACGACTGTTGCGGATGCCGTCGCCGTCTTGGTCGCGGTCGTAGCGATTGGGCACGCCATCGCCGTCCTGATCACGGTACCACCCGCGCGAACGTTCACGCCAGGAAGCCCGGTCGCGATAGAAGCGTTGCCCACGGTAGTGTTTGTCCCAGTACCAGTCGAAGCTGAATGTAATCAGAGGGACGTCAAAGCTGGTGCCATACTCGCGGATATAGCCGCGCGAGTTTCGGAAGGCGACCTTCACATCGTCAGCATCAATCCAGCCGCGGGCGCCACGGAATGAGACATCGCACCAGTCGTACCTGCGCAAGCAGCCGTGGACTTCTAAGCGCACGTTGCGCGGCAGGCGAGCGATGCGCGGATAATCTCGGCCGGGGCCGGCACGTAAACTGGTGCTGTCGTCAGTAAAACCGGTAACGGCATGCGCCGTGGTGGGGGCAAAGGCCAGCGCAGCAATCGTTGTCAGAGGAGTGAGAAATTTAAAATTCATGGCGCGCTCCATTTGAAGTGTGCTCATCGTCGTTACTCCACCGCAGGATCGTGGCCGTCCTAGGGCTGAGGTAAGGCACAAACGCGACAGGTGTGGATTGGTGCCGAAAGATGGGATGCGATGAAATAAGCTGATGGCGGCGCGAGGGAACTTTTTGGCGACGCAGGACGTTATATGGAGTTGCGATCCACACTACGACGGTCCTGAAGTCGCTCCGCACAACATCTTCATGGCGGGGCTAAAGTTTAATGCTCTGCCAGTGTCC
>JAEUKL010000077.1 GCA_016793005.1 Rhodospirillaceae bacterium
CGATCAGCGCGCGAGCGGTTTGCGCCAGAACTGCATGAGCTTCGCAAGTATATATCTTGGCGCCTGTGCGTGCGGCCATCATGGCCAGCAGCCCTGCGCCTGTGCCGATTTCCAACACCACATGATGCGGCTTGATCTGGCGTTCGATGGCCGCACGGAACGCTTTATTGCGCACGTCATCGTTCATCATATTGAAGTGCCAGGCCGGCACCGCTTCGGTGCGGATCATGCGGGCGGCATAGCGCAGATCAGCGTCGTCTGGCACAAGGGCCAGGGCGCGCTCCATGCAAGCCCAGGCGTTTTCGAGATCACCCGCACCCCGAAAGTGCTTGGCGGCTTCCGACCACAGCACAGGGTCGTCCTGCTCGATCTCCAGCGCCTGCTTGAAGTAGCTTGAGGCCTGATCGTTGAGCCGCAAGGCAGACGCCGCACTGGCAGACGCCAGCAACACGCGCGGATCGTCGGGGTTGGCCCCCAGCAGCATCTCAGCATTTGCCATGGCCGCGTCCAACTGACCGGCCATGACTTGCGCGTCGATCAGGTCAACGCGCGCACCCAGCACATCGGCGACATCGTTCTGCAATGCGGCCTGCAAATCAGGAATGGCGGCGTCGGGCTCGCCCACATTCAGGTAAAGTTGACCGCGCTGATGCGCGAGATCGCCGCTGTCAGGCGCGAGTTCCAGGGCCGCATCCAGATAGTTCAGCGCTTCTTCCGCATCGCCGCGCGCAACCGCGACACCGGCCAGCAGGCCTAATGCGCGGGCATTTTCAGGTTCGGACTCCAGCGCGTCGAGAAAACACTTCTCGGCACGGTCTAAGTCGCCCGCCTGCTGAAGGGCCAAACCCTTATCGAGAATTTCCGACGGCGTGAGCTGCATTGAAGTTCGCGCGCGCCTTATTTCAATGTCTTGAAGTGAAAGCCGTCTTTATCGGTGATGATCTGTACCGCGTTGGGTGCTGCAAAGTGCGCAGGAATCACCCAGGCTCCGGTATCGGCGACAGTCTCGACAAACTTGGTGCGCGTGGTGCGCGACATATCTGCATCCCAGCAGAAGCGGCTCGACCACTGCGGGCGCTCGATCTGCACGGGGTGGTGAATGGTATCGCCCACCAGATAGGCTTTGTCTTTGCCGTCATCCAGCACCAGCACGATGTTGCCGGGGCTGTGGCCGGGGGCGGGCATCAGGCGCACACCTGGTTCGATTTCGTAATCGCTGTCCACAATCACCGCTTGCTTGGCGTCCAGCACCGGTTGCACGGAATCAATCCAGCTGCGATGGTTCGGCGCTTTCTCGGGGTCTTTCTGAATCTCTTGCCAGTGCTCTACTTCCGTGCGGTGCATGATGTACTTGGCGTTGGGGAACGTCGGCACCCAGCGGCCGTTGATCAGACGCGTATTCCAGCCCACATGATCGGCATGGAGGTGCGTGCACAGCACGTGCGTGATGGATTCCGCCGGGCAGCCGGCTTTCGCCAACTCTTCCAGGTACGGCCCATTGCGCATGTGCCACTCGGGCAGCATAGGGCGGTGTTTGTCATTCCCCACACACGTATCCACCAGAATGACGTTGCGCTTGGTGCGCACGATCAAGCTGTGGAACGACATGATAAGGCGATTGCCCGCGATATCCACAAACCGCACGTCTTTGGATGTTTTGGTTTGCGCAAACGCTTCTGGTGTCGCGTCGGGCAAAATAAAATCGGGGGCGCGGAACGGGCCCACGCTTTCGACGACGGCTGAAATCTCAAAAGGGCCCGGAAGTTTCATACGGCGTTCTCCCTGTGTTCAGTGAAAACGTATGACGGACTTAGAACTCGAGGCCAACTGTACCCATGAGAATGTTCGTGCCGCGGTTTTTTTTGTGCAGCAGCGTGGCGTTCGAGACATGGGTGAGGCCCATACCCGCCCGCACGCCTGTAATCACACGCACCGAGCCCTGAAAGCCCACATGGAACTGCTCTTTACCGCCCAGGAACGTACTGTCGCCCTGGTGGTAAAGGCCGATGCCGGCTGAGGGTTCGAACTGCCACATATCGTTCTTGCCCCACGAGAAGGGAGCAGCAAAACCCACGAACGCGAAGTGACCGCTGTCGGTGTTCAGAAACCCGCCCACCAGCGGCTTGATGCCCATGAAGTTTTGGCCCAGCCATCCTTCGCCGAAGCCCCAGCCAAAACGGTACTGGGCATAAACGGCGCCAGATTTATTGTCGTTGGGGATGATGTCGTACTGCCCAGCACCAACCAGCAATTGGCCGAAATCATCAGCGGCTTTGGCTGAACCGGCATTGATCGAAACGGCGCAGAGCAATAGCGCCAACCCCAACACACCAACAACAAACGACCGCAACATACGCAAACCCACGAACGCTTAGCCTTTCATGGCCTTTAACATGGTCTGGCCCAGCGAGGCCGGCGAGTCGGCAATATGGAAGCCCGCAGCGCGCATGGCTTCAAACTTCGCAGTTGCCGTGCCCTTGCCGCCCGAGATGATGGCGCCCGCGTGGCCCATGCGACGGCCCGGCGGGGCTGTAACGCCCGCGACGAAACCGACGATGGGTTTTTTCTTTTTGTGATTTTTGTAGAACTCGGCCGCGTCTTCTTCCGCCGTACCACCGATTTCGCCGATCATGATGATGCCTTCGGTGGCGTCATCGTTCAGGAACAGATCAAGGCAGTCGATGAAGTTGGTGCCGTTCACAGGGTCACCGCCGATGCCGATACACGTGGTTTGGCCCAGGCCAGCGGCCGTGGTTTGCGCCACGGCTTCGTACGTCAACGTGCCGGAGCGCGACACGATGCCGATTTTACCGCGCTGGTGAATGTGACCGGGCATGATGCCGATCTTGCATTCGCCGGGCGTGATGATGCCCGGACAATTGGGCCCAATCAGACGTGTCTTAGAGCCGTTCAGCGCGCGCTTCACGCGCACCATGTCGAGCACCGGAATACCTTCGGTGATGCAAACGGCCAGCGGGATTTCCGCATCAATCGCTTCCAGGATCGCATCGGCCGCGAACGGCGGCGGCACATAGATCACAGTGGCGTCAGCGCCGGTTTGTTTGCGCGCATCGGCCACCGTGTCGAACACGGGCAGGTCTAAGTGTGTCGTGCCGCCCTTGCCGGGGGTCACGCCGCCGACCATTTTGGTGCCGTAGGCGATGGCTTGTTCAGAGTGGAAGGTGCCTTGGCTGCCGGTGAAGCCTTGGCAGATGACTTTGGTATTTTTGCCAACGAGGACGGACATTTATGCGGCCTCCTTCACGGCTTTGACAACTTTTTCCGCAGCATCGGCCAAGTTGTCGGCGGTGATGATGGGAAGGCCCGAGTCCTTCATGATCTTCTTACCTAAATCCACGTTCGTCCCCTCAAGTCGCACCACCAGGGGCACGTTCAAACTGATTTCGCGGGCCGCAGCCACTACACCTTCTGCAATGACATCGCAGCGCATGATGCCGCCAAAGATATTCACCAGAATGCCTTCGACGTTCACGTCGGACAGGATGATTTTGAACGCTGTTGTTACGCGCTCTTTGGTCGCACCACCGCCGACATCCAGGAAGTTGGCGGGCTCGCCGCCCTTTAACTTGATGATGTCCATCGTCGCCATAGCCAGGCCCGCACCGTTGACCATGCAACCGATGTTGCCGTCGAGCTTCACGTAGTTGAGGTCGGCCTTCGAGGCTTCTAATTCCGTGGGATCTTCTTCATCCACATCGCGCAGTTCCATGATGTCGGGATGACGATAGAGCGCGTTGGAATCGAAATTCATTTTGGCGTCCAGCGGCAACACATCGCCTTCGGCTGTGACCACCAGCGGATTGATTTCCAGCATCGAGCAGTCGGTTTTCAGGAAGGCGTCGTACAAGGTGTTCAAAAGCTTGGTGCACGATTTAATCTGGTTGCCTTGCAGGCCCAGACCAAACGCGATTTTGCGGCAATGGAATCCTTGAATGCCGGTCGCCGGATCGATGGTTTGCAGCAGAATTTTTTCCGGCGTGTTGTGCGCCACGTCTTCGATGTTCATGCCGCCTTCGGTGGAGGCCATGATCATGATGCGGCTTGATTCACGATCAACCAGCATGGCCAGGTACAGTTCGCGGCTGATGTTGCAGCCCGCTTCCACGTAAATGCGTTTGACGACTTTGCCCGCCGCACCCGACTGAATGGTGACCAGCGTATTGCCGATCATCTGGGCTGCGTTTTCTTTCACTTCCGCGACCGACTTCGACAAACGCACGCCGCCTTTGTCGCCCGCAGCGGCTTCTTTGAATTTGCCTTTACCGCGACCGCCCGCGTGAATTTGCGACTTCACAACAAATGGAGGCTTACCCAAGCGCTCGGCCACCTTCTCGGCTTCGGCGGGCGTGTAAGCCACACCGCCATCAAGCACGGGAACACCGAACTTTTTCAAAATCTGTTTGGCTTGGTACTCATGAATATTCATGCGGTGTAGCTCCCCTGTGCGCGACCTGAACAGTCGCCCCTTGCCCGATTGAACTGAGGCCGGGTGATTTGGTCTGGAGCCTTTATAGCATCGCCAAAGGCCCGCGCAACCGCGCCTAAGCATACCAAAGATGCAGAAAAGCAAAGGGCCGGAAGGGGTTAGCCCTTCCAGCCCAGCGCCGTCATATTAAACTTAGACTGGCTTATTTGCCCAAATTCGGGTCGATCTTCTTGCAGGCGTCCACCAGGCCGCGCACAGAGTCGACCGACTTGTCCAACATGGCCTTTTCGTCGGCAGTCAGTTGGATTTCAACGGTACGCTCCACGCCGCCGGCACCGACAATCACCGGCACGCCGACATAGATATCTTTCAAGCCGTACGGGCCGTCCACGTGGACAGCGCACGGCAACAGGCGCTTTTTGTCTTTGATGTAGGCTTCAGCCATCTGAATGGCAGAGGCCGCCGGCGCGTAGAAGGCGGAACCGGTCTTGAGCAGACCAACGATTTCCGCACCACCGTCACGCGTACGCTGCACGATCTTGTCGATCTTCTCTTGCGTCGACCAACCCATCTTCACCAGATCGGGCACCGGAATACCGGCCACCGTGGAATAGCGCGTCAGCGGCACCATGGTGTCGCCATGGCCGCCCAACACAAACGCCGTCACATCTTCCACAGAGACTTTGAATTCTTCGGCCAGGAAGTAACGGAAGCGCGCGCTGTCCAGCACACCGGCCATGCCGACGACTTTGTTCTTCGGCAGGCCTGAGTATTCGCGCAAGGCCCAGACCATCGCATCTAAAGGATTCGTGATGCAGATCACGAAGGCATTGGGGGCATGCTTTTTGATGCCTTCGCCCACTTGGCTCATCACTTTCAAGTTAATGCCCAGCAAATCGTCGCGGCTCATGCCCGGCTTACGCGCCACACCGGCCGTAACGATGATGACATCCGAGCCTGCGATGACGGAGTAGTCGCTGCCGCCTTTGTAAGCCGAGTCTTTGCCTTCCACAGGCGTTGCTTCAGCCATATCAAGGCTTTTGCCTTGGGGAATGCCGTCAGCGATATCGAACATGGCAACGTCGCCGAGTTCTTTCAAACCGATGAGGTGCGCCAAGGTGCCGCCGATGTTGCCGGCGCCAACGAGACCGATTTTTGTACGAGCCATGTATGCATCCCTTTCGTGCTGCCGACGGCAGCCAGGATGGCTATGCCGGGGCGTCTTTGGGGCTTAAGCTGCCCCCTTGAATTGCGAGGCCGGGATAGCCCGAAATGTGGGCCTGGGCAAGGGTCACACCACCCTCAGCCGGACTTTGGATAAGGCCCGATTTGGATAAGGCCCGACGGATAAAGCCGGGTTTTGGTTAAAGCCATACAATTAAGCGGTCAGGGAGACACGAGATGAAGCGCGAAACATTAAAATGGGGTGCGGTAACCTTGGGTGCCGCCATCGGGCTGGCGACCTTAGGTGCCTGCGCGCCTGTCCAGAAGGCTGCCCCGGCCAAGACCGCAGCCCAAGCCGCAGCCCCCGTGGCCGCACCCGCCCTGCCCATCACCTTGGGCGATCTGACCGACTTTGCGTTGCTGTACACCGACGGTGGCAAACAGCCCGCCCGGCAAATGAGCGTGGCCGAGGCCGCCGACATTTTGAAAAATTACGATGTCATTTTTATCGGCGAGGAACACCGCCACCCCGGCAACCACATCGCTGAAATGGCGCTGTATCGCGCCATTCAGGAACGCGCGCCAAAGACATCGCTGTCCTTGGAGCAATTTGAACGCGACGTTCAAAACGTGATCGACGATTTCATGGCCGGCAAAATCGGCGAAACGCCGATGCGCGATGCGGCCCGCGCTTGGGATAATTATCCGGTCAGCTACCGGCCCCTGGTGGAGTACGCCAAGGCGCGCAGCCTGCCGGTGATTGCCGCGGAAGTGCCGGGCTCGGTCGTGCGCTGTGTCGGCGAACGAGGCCCAGAGTTTTTAGACACCATGAAGCCCGAACAGCGCGGCTGGGCGGCGGCGCAGTTGCACATCACCGAAGGCGCCTACAAAGACAAGTACATGAAGTTTGCCGCCGGTGACGGTTCGCACGGCGAAGATACGGCGAAAGACAAGAACGAGAAGAAAGCACCCAATGCCGCTGCCTTGCGCAGTTTTGCCGCCCAGGTGACGCGCGACGACACCATGGCCGAGTCGATTTATCTGCACCTGCAAAAGAACCCGGGCAACAAGGTGGTGCACCTGAACGGCTCGTTCCACAGCGAGTCGTTCCT
Organism: Rhodospirillaceae bacterium; assembly: GCA_016793005.1. GTDB lineage: Bacteria > Pseudomonadota > Alphaproteobacteria > Rhodospirillales > Rhodospirillaceae. The sequence continues at coordinate 6,724 of JAEUKL010000077.1, forward strand.
CGGCACCGCCGAGCGCTTACAGATGCGCGACCCCAAGCTGAAGATCGCCGTGGTGAACCCGGTGCAGGTGAAATTGGGCGGTAAGCTTGAGGTGAACGACGAGCAAGCCAAGACGGGCACGTTCGTTCTGCTGATCGGCCAAAGTCCGAAAACCTACGCCAGCATGGACGAGATGAAAGCCGCCATCACCAAGCAGATGTCATTCCGCGGCAAGAATAAGTGCGAACTGTAAACTTAAGAAACCTTCGTCATCGCCCGACTTGATCGGGCGATCCATATCTCAACCGTGACAGGCGCTGATAGATGGACCACCCGGTCAAGCCGGGCGGTGGCAACCGAGTGTGCGGCATCATCTGCGCGCTTATTCTTCGAGGTGTCTCTGTTTGATGTAATCCACCGCCTGCATTTCGATCAGGCGTGAGGCGGTGCGGTGGAACTCGAAGCTTCCTTCGTGCCCTTTATAAAGGTCCGTAGGCGGCACAGCCGCTGAGCACACCAAGACGGTGCGATGTTCGTATAGCGCATCAATGAACGTCACAAAACGCCTGGCCGCGTCCTTCTTCTCTTCGTTCATTTGCGGAATATTGCTCATGATAATCGTCGCGTACCGGGCTGCGATAGCAAGGTAATCCGTGGGGCCCAAGGCCTTCTCGCACAAATCCGAGAATGAGAAGCGCGCAACCTGATGGGCCGCGGCGGCCACGTCAATGCGCCGACCATTGACGGTCAAGTGATCGGGGTTGGCCGCCGCATCGTCGGTCAGCCGCGCCCACGCGTCATCAAGTGCTTTATCCGCGGCGGCGCCCAACGGCGTGTAATACACCGGTGAGCCCATGAGACGGCCCAGGCGATAGTCTTGCAGTGACTCCAGGGCCAAAACATCCAGCTTGGTTTTCATCAACGCGATGAAGGGCAGGAATTTTTCGCGCTGAAGGCCGTCTTTGTACAAATCGTCAGGATGACGGTTCGACGTTGTGACGATGACAACGCCGCGTTCAAACAATTTTTGGAACAGGCGGCCGACGATCATCGCGTCAGCGATATCGCGCACTTCCATTTCATCGAAACACAGCAGCGTCGTGTTATCAGCAATGCCGTCCGCAATGCCGGGGATGGGGTCGCCCACATCGTCGCCCGGCAGTTGGCGCAGGCGGTGAATTTCGGCGTGGATATCGCGCATGAACGAATGAAAGTGCACGCGGTCTTTGGTTTTGATGGAGATGGTCTGGAACAACAAATCCATCAGCATGGATTTGCCGCGCCCCACACCACCGTACAAATAAATGCCCTGCGGCGGCGGTGTGCCTGCATCGGATTTCAGCCCGAAGCGTTCCATCCAGCCTTTCTTGCCGCTTTTTGGCGTGTACTTCAAAAGCGCGTGGTGCAGGCTTTGCAAGCGCTCGGCCGCAAGCTCTTGCGCCGGATCGGGCTTGATCTCGCCCGCCGCAATCAACTCGCGATATTTGAAGATCGGACCTTGCGTCACGTCACCAAAATCCAGGCATCAAAAAACCCCTCCCCCGTCTTGGGGAGGGGTCAGGGGTGGGGGCATGACATGCGCCCTGTTGACCACCCCACCCTGACGGCTCTGCCGTCCTCCCTCCCCATCAAGGGGAGGGACTAAAGAGATCTGGTCAATCAGCCGTCGGTGTTGATCGTGCCAATCAAATCGCCCAGCGTCTTTTCGGCCTGATCGTTCGGCACCTGGCAGGTCCCAGCGGCCATATGGCCGCCGCCGCCATACTTCAAGCACAACTCGCCCACGTTGGTCTTGCTGGAGCGATCGAAGATCGACTTACCAATAGCGAACACGGTGTTCTGCTTCTTCAGGCCCCACATAACGTGGATCGAGATATTGCATTCCGGGTACAGCGCGTAGATCAGGAAGCGGTTGCAGGCCCAGATGGTTTCTTCGTCGCGCAGGTCCAGCACCACCAAGTTCTTGTGCACCTTCGAGCAGCGTTTGATCTGCTCTTTGGCTTTGGCTTCGTGCTCGACGTACAAATCCACACGCTCGATCACGTCGGGCAGCATCAGGATTTCATCGATAGGGATTTCGACGCACTTGTCGATCAGTTCCATCATCAGCTGGTAGTTGGAAATCGTGAACTCGCGGAAACGGCCCAGGCCGGTACGCGCATCCATGATGAAGTTCATCAAATCCCAGCCTTGCGGGTTCAACACTTCGTTCTTGTTGAACTGAGCGGCGTCGCCCTTATCGACAGCGATCATCAGGTCATCGCCGATGCGCGGCAGCTTCTTTTTACCGCCAAAGTAGTCGTACACCACGCGGGCGGCCGACGGCGCTTTGGGGTTGATGATGTGATTGTCTTTGCTGCCCACACGAACAGTTTCGGACAAGTGATGGTCGAACGCCACGCGCACACCTTCCACATAGGGAAGATTGGTTGTGATATCGCGGCTGGAAATCTCGATCACACCGTCTTGCATGTCTTTCGGGTGAACGAATTTAATCTCATCGATCAGTTTGAGTTCCTTCAGGACTGCGGCGCACACCAGGCCGTCAAAATCACTTCGGGTCACCAAACGGAATTTCTTGCCTTCTTTCAGAAGGTCTTCGGCTGACACGCCCATAAACTATCCCCTCGACAACGGTACGTCCGGGCTGAAAGATAAACACCTGGACCGGGCAAGACAACGCCCCAAAAGAAGCGGTTTGCCAAGGAAATTCATGGATTTGGAACATTTAAACGCGCGCGGCGCGGCATCCCCCGGGGTCCGACCGGCTTTCAAACGCACTTTGGCTGGCTTTTGCCTTGTCCTGGCGCTTGGCCCGGCGTTAAGCGCCTGCGGCATGAAGCCTTTCATCGACGGCCGCCGCGAAGCAGGCCAGACCACACCCATCGGCCCCTCCACACCCGACCGTGTGGCGGTGTGCTACTCCAGCCAAAGTGCGACACCCGCCGAGGTGACGGCCCTGGCCAAGACCGAGTGCGCCAAAACGAATCGGGCACCGGTATTTGACGGCCAGGACCAGTTCCGGTGCGCGCTGTTCGCGCCGACGCGCGCCTTCTTTAAGTGCGTCGCCCCTTAACCCAGCCCCGGAGCAGACGAATGCTGAAACATCTGATCGTCGCAACTCTGGTTCTGACGACCGGACCAGCATTAGCCGCATCATCCACCTGTGATGCGCCGGCTCACATGCTGATTATGGGCGGCACACCCGACAGCCTGACACTAACCGACGAGATGAAAGCAGGCCTTCGCACCTATGCGGCCGAGGTTCCTGGCATTGTTGCTAATTTCGGCGGTGTGTTCAAAGCGCGCGGGCGGGCCAACGCCGTCATCGAAGGCGACTGGCCGGCCTGGAAAAACATCGTTGTCAGCGAATGGCCGTGCTTGGACGCAGGACACAAGTTCTGGACCTCGGATGCTTACGCAAAAATTCACGGGCTGCGCACCCAGGCCACCGATTATCGCATCGCGCTGTATCCGCCCTTAAAGCAAGACCCGCGCGCCACCGGTGTATGGACCGCGGCCGGCGGACCGCAAGGCCAATGTGACGCGCCGATCTATTTGTTGGTGACGGTCGATGTCACCAACCCTGAGAAGATTGCGGCCTACCGCAAGGCGCTCACCGACTCAGGACTGCAATATGCCTACGGCGCAGTGGATGTGCTGCAAGGGGCGCCTGCGGAAATTCTGGAAGGCGATTGGCCTAAGAATTTTAACGCCAAGGTCACGCGCTGGCCCTGCCGCGAGGCCTTCGAGGCGTTCTTTGCCTCGGCTGATTACAACACCAAATACAAGCCCTTGCGCCAAGACGCGGGCGTGTTCACTGCGATTATCGCGGCAGAGTACAAGCAAAAATAAAAAAGGGCCGCAGCATGTGCGGCCCTTTTGAATTTTATGCGGCTAACAACTTTTAGCCCTTTAAGTCTCTTAACCTTGGCGTTCCACCATCTTCATCTTGATGTCCGCGATGGCCTTGGCGGGGTTCAAGCCCTTCGGGCACGTCTGCGTGCAGTTCATGATGGTGTGGCAGCGATACAGGCGGAAAGGATCTTCCAGGTTGTCCAGACGCTCACCGGTGGCTTCGTCGCGGCTGTCGTTAATCCAACGGGCAGCTTGCAACAGAATAGCAGGACCTAAGTAGCGGTCGCCGTTCCACCAGTAACTGGGGCACGAGGTCGAGCAGCAGAAGCACAAAATGCACTCCCACAGGCCGTCCAATTTCGCGCGCTCTTCGGGCGACTGCATGCGTTCGCCGTTCGGCGGCGCAGGGGTGTCGGCCTTCATCCACGGTTCGATGGATTCGTACTGCGCGTAAACTTGCGTCAGGTCGGGTACCAGGTCCTTGATCACCGGCATGTGCGGCAGCGGATAGACCTTCACATCGCCTGAGCATTCTTCGATGGGCTTCAAGCAGGCCAGCGTGTTGCGGCCATCGATGTTCATGGCGCAGGAGCCGCAGATGCCTTCGCGGCACGAGCGGCGCAAGGTCAGCGTCTGGTCCATCTCGTCTTTAATTTTCAACAGGCCATCGAGCACCATGGGGCCGCAGGCATCCATGTCCACTTCGTACGTGTCGACGCGCGGGTTTTCACCGGTGTCGGGGTCGTAACGATAGACCTTGAAATTGCGAATGTTCTTCGCGCCCGGGGCCGCCTTGTGCGTCTTGCCGGGTTTGATTTGCGAGTTCTTGGGCAGTGACAATTCAACCATGTCAGACCTCTATGCCTTTCTTAGTACACGCGCGCTTTCGGCGCGATGTACTGAACTTCGTCGGTCAACGTGTAGGTATGGACGGGGCGATAATCCAGCTTCACGGCGTAGTTATCGTCCACCCAGGCCAGCGTGTGCTTCATCCAATTGGCATCATCACGGTTCGGATAATCTTCGTGCGCTTGAGCACCACGGCTTTCATGACGCGCTTCGGCGCCGGCGATGGTGGAGAGCGCGCACGGCACCAGATTTTCCAGCTCCAACGCTTCGATCAGGTCGGTGTTGAACACTAGGCTACGGTCGGTAACGCTGATGTCTTTCAGTGTCTGCGCGATTTCGCCCATCTTGTCCAAGCCCTCTTTCAAGGTCTTGGCGGTGCGGAACACGGCGGCATCGTTCTGCATCGTGCGCTGCATGGATTTACGGATTTGCGCGGTGGTCAGTGGACCCTTGGAATAGCGCAGGCGATCGAGGCGGCTTAAGGACATCTCGGCCGAATTTTTCGGCAACGGCTTGTGCGTGGCGCCGGCCTTCACGATGTCTTTGCAGCGCAAGGCTGCGGCACGGCCAAACACGACCAAGTCCAGCAGCGAATTGGTACCTAAACGATTGGCGCCGTGTACCGACACGCACGCCGCCTCGCCCACGGCCATCAGGCCCGGCAGCACGTCGTCCGGTTTTCCAGACTTCGGATTGATGACTTCGCCCATGTAGTTGGTGGGCACGCCGCCCATGTTGTAGTGCACGGTCGGCAGCACGGGGATCGGCTCTTTGGTCGCATCGACGCCCGCGAAAATCTTCGCGGTTTCGGTAATGCCCGGCAGGCGTTCCCACAACACGTCCGCGCCTAAGTGCTCCAGGTGCAGCATGATGTGATCGCCCTCGGGGCCGACACCGCGCCCTTCGCGGATTTCCATGGTCATCGAGCGCGACACAACGTCGCGCGAGGCCAAGTCTTTCGCGGTCGGCGCATAACGCTCCATGAAGCGCTCGCCGGCCGAGTTGGTCAGGTAGCCACCTTCACCGCGCGCACCTTCGGTAATCAACACGCCCGCGCCATAAACGCCTGTGGGGTGGAATTGCACGAATTCCATGTCTTGCAGCGGCAAGCCGGCGCGCGCCACCATGCCCGAGCCATCGCCCGTGCAGGTGTGCGCCGAAGTGCACGAGAAGTACGCGCGGCCATAGCCGCCCGTGGCCAGCACAGTTTGATGCGCACGGAACCGATGGAGTTGGCCCGTGGCCATATCCAGCGCGATGACGCCGCGGCAGCCGGTTTCGTCCATGATCAGATCGATGGCGAAGTATTCGACAAAAAACTCGGCGCGATATTTCAGGCTTTGCTGATAGAGCGTGTGCAGAATGGCGTGGCCGGTACGGTCGGCGGCAGCGCACGCGCGCTGAACAGGCGCTTCACCGAAGTTGCGCATGTGGCCGCCGAAAGGGCGCTGATAAATCTTGCCCTCGGGCGTGCGCGAAAAGGGCACGCCGTAATGTTCCAGTTCGCGCACCGCCGGAATGGCTTCGCGGCACATGTATTCAATGGCGTCCTGGTCGCCCAGCCAGTCCGACCCCTTCACGGTGTCGTACATGTGCCAAACCCAGTTGTCCTCGGCCATGTTGCCAAGTGCTGCACCGACGCCGCCTTGAGCCGCGACGGTGTGTGAGCGTGTGGGAAACACTTTGGTGATGCAGGCGGTTTTCAAACCGTTCTGCACCATGCCGAAGGTGGCGCGCAAACCAGCGCCGCCGGCGCCCACAACAACGACATCATAATCGTGATCAATGATCGGATAAGCGGAGGGATTATACGGCATGGGAGATCAACCTCCGAACGTCACGATAAGGATAGAAACAACAGCCAGCGCACCCAAACCAGCGCACAGCAACTTCACCAACAGAATGCTCGCAATACGCAAGCCATGTCCGCTGACGTAGTCTTCAATGACGACCTGCAAGCCCAGTTGCGCATGGTGGAACGCGGCAACGATGAACAGGATCATCAGCGTGGCATTGAGCGGGTCATACAGCCAGTTGGTGAATTCAACGAAGTTGGCATCAGCCATGGAGAGGATCGACCACACGAACCACACGATCAGCGGGACCAGGGCCACGGCGGTGACGCGCTGCGCCCACCAGTGATGCACGCCTTCTTTGGCTGAACCTAAGCCGCGCACACGGCCCAGCGGGGAACGGAGCGATGAGTGAGATGACGCCATGTGTGTGCCCCCTTTAAGCCGCGAGCCAGGTGAGAACCGTCAGCACCACGGCGCCGGCCAGCACGAGGAGATTGCTGCGCTGAGTCTGGGCGATCTCGAAGCCTTTGCCGGCGTCCCAGAACAAGTGACGGATGCCGTTACAAAGATGGACGTAAAGCGCCAGCGTGAAGGCAAACAGAATGAGCTGGCCCAAGAGCGAGCCAATCACATCCATCGCCAGGGCGTAGGCGTCTTCCCCATAGGCGGCCGCTGCCACCCAGCCGGTCACGAGCAACAAGCCCGCAGCCAGACCTACCCCGGTAATGCGGTGCCCGATGGACAAAAGGGCCGCCAGCGGCAGGCGATAAACTTGAACGTGCGGCGACAAAGGCCGCGAGTGCGGTTTTGTGGCGGTGGACATGACTGCCAAATCCCGATGTTTGCAAGGAGTTACAAGGTTTTCGGCCACCCCTGGCCGAGTGCGGATACGTGTACTCCCGCCTCTTATGGGAAGTCAAACGGCCCGGACTTGAGCCTTATGCCTGGCCCCATCCCGTTCATACTTTGAGCACATCAAGGCTTGAAGTTAAGAATTATTCTTAATTGAGAG
>JAEUKL010000060.1 GCA_016793005.1 Rhodospirillaceae bacterium
ACGTCTCGTTAGACGCCCAGTTAGACAATCGGGTAGCGGCGGAAGCGCTGGGTTGCCCAACCCACGAAAACCAAACTTACCACCAGCATGAAGGCGATGGGCCCCAGCGCTTTGTCGCGTGCGCTGCCCAGTGCCGGTGCAGCGTAAGCGAATGACGGGATCGCATCGAAATCAGGCGCCATCAAACGTTGGCCTTTGATGATCTTGCCGGTGAAGAAGCCGCGCCAGTTGTTGTGAAACGCCAGCACTTGGCCAACAAAATCCTCAAATCGCTCGTTGCCTGTGCCTACCAGCGCATTCAGGGCTTGCTGGGCGGCAATGGCAGGCGAGGTATATTGCAGCAGGGCCACCACACCTTCGCGTTTTTCGGCTTGGCTGGTGAACTCGGCCATAATGGGCGTCACAACTTTTTCCACCGCCGCATCGGTGGCCAGCACTTGAATGTAGAACCCATCCAAGCTGGCGCCCGAAGCTCCTGCCAAATCCGGGTGATCGAACAGATAAGCTTCGCGGGCTGAGGCGGCTTCTTTGTCGGCCTCTTCCGTCGCTTCGCGGATTTCGGTGGTGAGATTTACGCGCGAGGGGGCGGGGTAAAGCGTGCCGGCAACGACGTTTGTAATCGACGGCAGTACCACCACAAACAGCAGCCACAGGTTAGCAAGGATGACGCCGTTGGTGACCGAGGGAAGCGCCATGGCATTCACCAGGAACGCCAGCGCGAACCAGAACGCGGCGTAGGCTACGATGACGATAAACGCGAACGCCACCTGCGTTATTGTATTTGTGTCGCCAAAGTCTGCCCCCACCAAAACAGCGGCCAGAATCATCAGCACGAGCAACAGGCTGATCAGGATCAGCGCACGGGCTGCGACTTTAGCCAGGATCAACGTGCGCAGTGTGATGCCTTGTGCGGCGATCAGCCCCAGCATGCCGCCTTCCTTCTCTCGCGACATCAGATCGAATGACACGGCGATGATCAGGATCGGCAGCACGAAGATCATCACAAAGGCCACGTCGAAGCTGCCGGTCATCTGGGCGAGGGGGTTTTGAATTTCAGACGCACTCAGGAACGTGTGGCTGGGGTGCGCGGTAACGCGGTAGTACGGCGGCTGCACGTCGCTTTGGCCGACCGACAGTGCCGCCAACGCGTCAGGCTTCATGACGGCGTAGTGCCCCAGGATCGACAGGCCCACGTTGCCGGGGCTTGCCACCGACGGCGGATCGCCAACCGGGTTGGCGTCGTAACGCTGCACCGAATTTTTCAGCGCGTTCTGGGTGGTGGCTTCGTCCTGGTTCAGTTTGGCGGCGGTGGCGTTCATGTGCTCGAAGCGAGCCTTGCCGTTCAGCGCCGCCGCCACCGTCAACAGCACCAGCAGGCCCAAAATCGCCCACCATGTGCGGTTGGCTGAAAGGACTTTTAATTCCTGACGAAAAATGATGCCGAACATGAATGTTTACGCCGCCAGTGCTTTCAGTTTTCGCGCGGCCAGAAGCCCCGCCACAATGGCGCCCGCCAACCACAGCAGCATGGTCATGAAGCTGGCCCCTAAGCTTGCCATCAATGTGCCCAGCGACTGGTGTGTGTACGAAAACGCGCCGATCTTGGCCCACAGCTCGGGGCCAGCACGATAGTCAGGCTTGGCTCCCGTCGAACCCATGGTCATGGCTTTGTTCATGGTATCGATCATGTTGCGGCGGAACATTTCAGCCTGGCCCGCAAAATTGATGTGCGTGCCCAGCGATGTTTCGGAAAGTTCCATCGACGCCATCTGTACCGCTAGTCGCGGCGACAGAACGCCTAAGGTTTCGAAAATGCCCTTCTGTTTGGCGAAGGTGGCATTCAATAGGC